>PLSN01000324.1 GCA_003165135.1 Bacteroidota bacterium | reverse complement strand
ATAAAATACCTTAAATATAAAGCCCTTAAAACACAAAAAAATCCCCTGCAGTCATACCACAGGGGATTATTAATACCATTAAAGGTTATTCTTATTTTTTCTTTGGTATATAGCTTTTTTTGCCTGTTTTTGAATTTATATAATAGTCCCCGCCCTTAGGACCGGTATATACGACCTCACCATTAGGTCCTTTGAGGTCCTTATTGATTTTATCATTAGCACCGGGTTTGTCAGCAGTAGTAGAGGCCGATTTAGTTTGTGTAGTGGTAGTAGAAGTTTTGCTGCTGCTGGATGCCGGTGTAGTACTGGTCTGGGCACTGACCGTGAAAGAAATGACGCTAGCAATGAATAATGCAGTGATTGTTTTTAGGACTTTCATTTTATATTGGTTTTAAGTGAATAATATACCTGTCGTTTCAAACTTTAAGCCAAATTCTCATGATTAACTTTCATTAACTGAAATGGCTATGTTTACACCGCAAATATAAAATAAGTACCAATACATACATACTAAATTAAAGAAATATATAGTTTCCAACGTAAGTTTCACTACTCATTAAACAGCCCGATAGATAATTACATTTCACCTATACATGGGCAAATAATCAGTTTGGCCTCATACCTTTGCACTTGTAATGAAGACAAGGCTGCAAAATATTCTGATACATATCACCGGTTGGGCGATCTTTCTGTCTATACCTCGGATCGTATTTAGCCTGATTGGGCCACTGCATGGGGATAGCGATATGCCACACCTGGCTCCACCCCATCCCCATGGTTTATTCCATATACCCCCACCTATACTTGCTTTTAATTTATCACTTATTGCTTTTTACTACATCAATTCGCTGATACTTATACCAAGGCTACTTGGCAAGCGCCACAAGTTATCGTATGGCCTTGCTATTATTGGCAGCCTAATTGTTATTGTAATTTTAGTACCATTAGCTGCCGGTATTATTTTCTGGCCAATGCATCAAACATTTGAAGAACCGGAAAGCGGCAAGGAAGTGGTAGCAATACATATACTATTTTCAATACTGCTTTTCGTCATAATATTTATTGTAAGTACAGCACTACGTATCATACGTGAGTGGTACGAGGCCGAACAGAAGGCCAAAGAAATACTGCTGGAGAAAACCACCGCAGAACTGTCATTCCTCAAGGCCCAGATCAATCCACATTTCCTTTTTAATACACTCAATAATATATATAGTCTCTCGGTAAAAGGCTCAGAGCATACATCCGAAGCAGTATTGCTGCTGGCAGATATGATGCGCTATGTACTGAGCGATGCACAAAACAATCATGTACCGGTCGAATCAGAAACAGACTATCTGTCAAAATTCATAGAGCTCCAAAAAATACGCCTCACCAATAAAGTCACCATAGACTACCAGGTCACCGGCGACGTCAACTCGAATATCATAGCACCAATGATCCTGGTACCTTTTATTGAGAATGCTTTCAAATTTGGGATCAGTACTCATGAACCCAGTATTATTAAGATATTGATAGATGTAAAAGACCAAACACTTAAAATGAACGTAGCCAACAGGGTTTTTCAGACTAGCCACCTCATAGCCAAATCATCCGGCATCGGTCTGATCAATGTCAAAAGAAGGCTTTCACTGCTCTATCCCGATAAATACCGGCTGAAAATAGACCCTGATAAAGACGGCAACTATATCGTAGAGCTCGAAATAAATCTATCCGTATGATCACATGCATAATCATAGACGACGAACCGCTGGCTTCCGAACTACTGCAATCCTATGTGGACCAGGAACCTCAACTCAAACTACTCGGTACATTCAATGATGCAGAAGACGGAGCAGAATTCATCCGTGCCAATAAGGTAGACCTGATATTTCTGGATATACAAATGCCGCACATAAACGGGATACAACTGCTCAAATCTCTCGAGCAGCCGCCTATGGTCATCTTCACTACTGCCTATAGCGAGTATGCTGTACAGGGTTTTGAGCTCGATGCCATAGATTACCTGCTCAAACCATTTGACATCACAAGGTTTCAGCGTGCAGTGAACAAGGCCAGTGAGTACCAGCGGGCACTGAGCAGGACAGTGACAGACAAAAATCCGTATATTTTTGTCAAATCCGAATATCAGGTCATCAAGATAAATTATGATGATATCAGATATATAGAGTCTCTGGATGATTATATCAAGATATGTACGACCAATTCACGGCCGGTGCTGACACTGATGACCCTCAAAACGATCCTCGAGAAACTCCCTTNNATATCACTCGACAAGATAGAATCCGTCCGCAATAAAAAGATAAAAATAGGCGAGATCGAAATACCTATCGGCAGCAGCTATGCAGACAATATCAGTAAGCTATTGGGCAGGAAAGGCTAAGATCAGTAAGTAAAATAGATTGCACTATCTTCCATCAGCATCACTGCTGAGGGCAAACCTGTAAGGAGAAAGGCCTATCTTTTCTTCTTTGGAGCAGCTTTGATCAGGCTCTTCTCGAGAGCTATCAGTCTCTTCTCCAGTGTATCGATCCTTGGGTCATCTTTACCACCCTTGCCGGCAGGAACGATAGTAGAAGCTTTAGGCAATTTGCCTACCAGAAGCCAGTGCCCGTTGACGTCAGAATGCAGGCAAAGGTTCTCACACATTTTGAGTGTAGGCTGTAGATCAGCATATGTGCCGGGGTTCATCACCTTGGACAATGTGCTGTAATTATCACCTGTTGCATTGACGTATGCTACCAGGTTGCGGAAAGGTTTATCACGCCCTACTATAGAGTTTAGGGTCTGGATATATCTGTCTCTTATGGTCATAGTGGATATTTTTTTCACCGTAAATGTATAAAATAACTGAATAGTGTGTCAGAATATTTTCAAATCTTATTCATTTAATTTTCAAAACTGTCCAAAAATTGTCCAAACTAGTCTGAATTCGGCATTCATCCNNCTTTTCCCTGGCCTTTCTTAGCAGTTCTTTCTCTTCTTTGTTGACAGGCGGATAGGCAGGATTCATTTCCCGGAGTTTCTCCAAAATGATATTGCCCCCTATAAAATGAGTATACCATTTATCATCTGCAGGTATGATATACCAGGGAGAGCTTTTAGTACTGGTATGCGCTATGGCCTGCTCATATACATGTTGATAATCTTTCCAAAAATCTCGCTCTGATATGTCAGCGGATGAAAACTTCCAGTGCTTTTCTTTATTGTCGATACGTTCCAAAAAGCGCTTGCGTTNNTTTTGTATCAATACTTCTTCGAAATTATTGATTTGATTATACCGTTCTTTCCAAAAGGCTTTATTTACCTTTTCGAGCTTATCGATACCGGGGATACGCTCAGCCAGCACGATCTCAGGGTGAACCTTTGATATAAGGACATTCTCATAATGAGACCTATTAAAGATCGATATCTGTCCCTGCTCCGGCAGATAGATATAATGCCTCCACAGATAGTCATGCGCCTGTTCCTGCCCGGACGGGTGCTTGAAACTATGTATAGTCAATCCCTGCGGGTTCACACCGCTCATTATATGCTTGATAAAACTATCCTTNNTTGGCGAATATCTGCTCCAGTTCCTTTGGCTCAGGTTGCTTAATAGGCACGCTGGTGGAAAAATCCGAGAGCTTAAACCCCTTGCCTGATGTGATCCGGTACTTCAACCATTTTTCTCCTTTCATGATACCATCTTTGATTTACCTTTAAAATAAAAGCACTAAAGCTGCTGCAATGATAGCGGGTAGCGCCTGAATAAAAAATATCCTGCGTGAAGCCGTGACCGCTCCGTAAATTCCAGCTACTATCACACATGACAGAAAGAAAAGCGACACATTGTGCGACCAAAGAGGATCGCTGATCGTGAGCGACCATATCAAACCTGCTGAGAGAAAGCCATTATACAAACCTTGATTGGCAGCGAGTACTTTGGTCGGTTCGAAAAGGTCAGCAGGGATAGATTTGAAGGCCTTGCGCCCTGCTGTGGTCCAGGCAAACATCTCCAGCCATAGAATATAGATATGCTCTACTGCTACGATTGCTACCAAAACCAGTGCGATATAATGCATAGAAAAAAGTTTATGTGCAAGGTAATGGAAATTAAGCGAGCAGACAAATAGAATAGCAGCAGCATAGTTTCGAAAATATGTACATCGATTTCGACTAATTTTCTAATCTTTAAGCATTGATAAAATCGCCCTGATGAAAAAACCTTTTTNNGTTTTGCCTTTGCAGCTCTTTTGCCATAGCACAGCCTGTCGCGTCAGTTGTGATCTCTGAGGCCACAGGCACGGATACCATATGCGCCGGATCGCAGGTGGTCTTTACGGCTAGCCCTACTAATGGTGGCACCAGTCCGACATATCAATGGTATGTGAATGGTACACTCGTACCAGCTACTAATGCCTCGTATACTACTACCACCCTGCCTACAGGTAGTCCATATATATATTGCATCATGACATCTAACCTCTCCGGCGTGACAGGCAGCCCAGCCACATCTGACACAATATCACTACAAGTATATCCACATCCCGGCGGCTCGATCAGCGGCACAGCGACGATCTGCGCCGGAGATACAGCCACTCTGACGCTCCACCTGACAGGTTCCGGTCCATTTAGTGGCAAGCTATCAGACAGTACAGCATTCTATGGCTCATCAGACACTATTACCATTCCTGTATCACCTACCGGCAATACAACCTATCAGATAGCGACTCTATCAGATGTCAGTCTATGTAGCGCATCCGGCCTGACGGGCAGCGCCATAGTGACTGTCCGGACACGGCCTACAGCCGTGGATAGCGGCACAGCTACTATCTGTGCAGGCGCCTCCACTCCTATCACCATCCATTTGACCGGCACTGCGCCATTTCATGGCACATTCAATAACGGCACAACTTTCAACAGTTCTTCGACTACCATCATTATCCCTGTCACTCCTTCAGCCGACACTGCATATACAATAGCTAGTCTAAGCGATGCCACCTGCCCTGCCATTTCATCCGGATTGACTGACAGTGCTGTGATCACGGTCATCCCGAGGCCGCAGGCTATGATGATGGATAGCGATACCATTTGCAACGGGCAATATGCATTCCTATTTATAGGATTGACGAACGGCTCTCCATGGCAGATCATATACACTAATGGCTCCCATCCAGATACTATCACTGCATATTTTTCCCCCTGGACCTTTTATGTGACACCAACCACTACCACGAACTACCACATCACTTCATTGACCGCCAACGGATGCGCCGCACATCCTTCTGACATCACAGGAGCTGGTTTAGTAGTGGTCAATCCAAGTCCTGTAGCTGTCATCAGTGCTCTCGCCGACAGCAGTCAGTGTTTCACTAATAATACTTTCAACTTTAATGGTTCACACAGTACTGTAAGTGGAGGCAGCATTGCTGATTGGAATTGGTCCTTCGGGTCATTGACACCCGATACAGCTTCGGGGTCTGCTCCCACTGTGCATTTTTCTGATACCGCATCAAATCAACTCGTCACGCTATATGTGACCACAAATAAAGGCTGTGTGGACAGTGCGGATATTCATATCACCATCAAGCCTTCACCGGGAAGCGCCTTTGTCGTATCCGATACAGCAAAATGCCAGGATGGTACGATCATAACACAAACCCTTATCGGCACCGACTCTTTATACACGTGGTATTGGGGCGACGCAACAGATAGCAGTTGCCAATGCCCTGGCCTGATCCATACTTACAGTACTTTTAATGATAAAAGACTTAAACTGTCCATAACGAATAACATCGGATGCACGGATACATCAAGCATCCTGATTCATATACATCCTCTGCCTCTGGTCAATTTCACGGTGAATGATACCGCTGAATGCTATCAGGGCAATAACTTTATTTTCACAGATCACAGTACTTTGCCTGCTGCCCAGCAATATGGAGATCTGGTAAGCGCTTATTTATGGCGTTTTGGCGATACCAGTGCGGTGGATACCTTTATGAATCCGACTTATAGCTATCCTGAAAATACATCGGATATATATGCGGTCACAGAAGGGGTAGAAACCAGTTTCGGCTGCACAGACAGCTATCAGAAACAATTGACCATTTACAAAACACCTGATGTCCAGATAGTAAATAGCTTGGGCATTGACACTATATGTACAGGCCTCCCGTACAGATTGACAGCAGTGACCGATGCCATACGGCCGTCCTATAGGTGGTCTACATCCGGCAGCGCTTCGTACATCGACAGTGTGTCTTCTACTACGGGTTACCTGAGCAGCAGCATAACATACATACTCACAGTCACCGACACAGCCAGTCATTATTGTTCCAATACAGCTTTGCTCACTGTCACCTCTGTGCCGAATACCGTGGCACCCATCATAAACAACGGCCTTGCGCCTGTGACCTGCGATAGCAGCACTGTAGAGTTTGATGTGACCAATGCATCGGATAGTAATAGTTATTTCTGGTATACATATCCGGCTCTGCCCATCAGCGGTCAGGGCAGTGCGTACAGCAATATTATTTTTACTGTGACTACACCTGTCGTAGTATATGTCACAGCTACTAATATGCCATGGGGATGCGCAGCGACCAGCCATGACACGATCTATCCGAGCAATATCCCCGGGCCGTCAGTGACAATAGTTGAAACTCGAGACCTTATAGACACCACACTTATTGCCATCGCCACACCCGACTCCGGACTCATCTATCAGTGGGGATATAATAGTGCCGGACTCACACCCAATACAATATCAGGTGCCACAACACAGGACCTCCTGCTCGATACGGGGCAGAACAGCGCTGACTACTGGGTCATCGTGACGGACACAAATACTCATTGCTCAGCTAAAGTATTCGTCAATGCACCAACCACGACCACAGGCATCAAAGACATAAACGGCGCTGATGCCAGAGTGACGGTATATCCAACGCCATCCTCAGACAAGTTTACCCTGACTATAAGATCAACGACAGAGCAAAGCTGGTCAATCGAGATCACTGACATAAATGGAAAACAGATCTTATNNTAGAAACACAAACAAATAAAGAGCAGAATGTAGAATGGCAAGTGAATGCAAGCAAATGGTCCGAAGGAACTTATCTGCTGCGAGTGAGGTCAGCATCAGGAGACACAAAAGTGCTCAAATTAATAAGAGAATAACATGAAAGGAATTGTAAACATATTAATATTAATCCTGCTGTCTGCTGCTGTCAATGCACAGGTGATAAGAGATACTATATCTAAAAAAGATACACTGTCTCACTCCTCCAAAATTGGTTTTGCTATTAGTGGAAACTTCGGAGGCGGCATAGCATCGGCCAATGCAGGCAATCCCGACATGAGCCGTCTTAATTATAGTAATGTGAGCAATCAAAGTCTGCCTAATGCGACCTACAGTTCCTCGGGAGGACTTAATATCGGATTTGACCTTGACATGCTATTTGGCAAACAAAGAAACATCGAACTAAGCGCAGGCCTCACTTATATGTATACCAAAGGTACAGCAGACTTTAGTGGCTTTCATGCGGAGTATGAAGCACAGGATGGCAATGGCAATACTTTCCGTAGACTGCTCACTGCTACACAGGCCAGCGAGTCGCTTTCCTACGGCAATGTATCAATACCTGTACTTTTCAAATACTCTACTAACCCTGACAAAAAGATGGGCGCATATATTCAGATAGGACCGGTCTTATCTTTGTCATCTTCTGCCAGTGGCACGATGAATAGTACTATTGATTTCGAAGCAGTTTATCATTATGATGCTGCAACCAAAGGCTTTGTATACAGCCCCAATACTCAGCCGGGGGACTGGCTACTGACTAAACAAGCTATCTCAGCCGAGCTACCCGCCGGCCAAAACGTCAATAATTATTTCTCACAACTATACTCCAGAGGATATTATGTAGGGCTGGGTGAAAGTGCCGGTGGCAAAGTGAATAAAGTGACATATCATGTCGGTGGAGGTATGATTGCGCGATTGGGCGGCGAATATCGGGTCAACAAAATGATACATGTACTCTTTGGCATCACGGCTGCACTTCTTTCAAACAGTCGCTCTGTGAGCAGCTACGCTCCTATTACTGCAAGCAATGACCTCACGGCCATCTCGCAGTCCAACTTCCTCAATGGCACATCATCGCTGCTGACCATGCAGGTCGGCGTGAACCTGGGTGTGCAGCTGAGGTTGATTAAATAATTGACCTGCTATCATTGCTATCACAAAATATTTTGACCGAAAATTGATTTTCGCATGAGGGCGAAAGCCTGTAGTGGCGGTCTTTTTTTCTTATTGCGANNGACCGATAAACATTGATATTGCTCACATTCACTGAAAAATTCCTTTCAGCGGTTGCCTGCCGGTTTTTCTATTTAAATAAATAATGCTATATTTGCTTTATAAATACAAATTATTCTTTGACATAATAAAAAATAGCCCATACGAAAGTATCGGCTATCGGAAAAAAAGGTTGGTTTAAATAACTAAACCCTTGCTTTGATCTGAACTTTGTCGTGGCGTACTTCGTCCATTTCTATTTTTGAAATGATCTCATGCATGATCTCTGTAGTTCCCGCACCGACCGTCATTAGTCGCAGGTCTCTGAATGAACGTGCTATGCCATAGTCCTCCATATATCCCCAGCCTCCATGTATCTGCAGCGCTTCATTGACTACGTTAAACGCTTCCTCGCAGACGAATGCTTTGGCTATAGAAATGATATAATAAGCAGCCGGGCCTTTCTCGATATATTCCGCTACAGCACGATATGAAAGTGAACGGCATGCTTCTACCGAGATAGCCATTTTCGCTATCTTATGACGCAGGACCTGAAATTTACCGATCTCGCGCCCGAATGCTTTACGCTCTTTCACATAAGCTTTTGCTTTCTCCAAAGCACCCTCTGCTGCTGCAGTACCGGTGATAGAGGCAATAAGGCGCTCTTCCTGAAAATTACTCATGATATAGTAGAAGCCCAGGTCTTTTTCCCCGAGCAGTGCGCTCTTCGGCACGATGCAGTTTTCAAAATAAAGCTGGCCTGTATCTGATGAATGCATACCGAGCTTGTTATGGATAGCGTTTGCAGTGAAGCCCGGCGTAGTTGTATCAAACAAAAGCAAAGACAGTTTATGACCCTCGCCCGTACGCACAGCGAGCACTATAAAGTCAGCCATCGTGCCATTTGTGATAAACATCTTTGAGCCATTAACCACGAAGTGGTCGCCCTTGTCCTCTGCCGTAGTGGTGATACCGCCTACATCGGAGCCTGCACCGGGTTCGGTGATACCTAGCGCCGCTATCTTCTCCCCGCGCAGTGCAGGTGCGAGGTATTTCTGCTTTTGTTCTTCTGTACCCAAAGCATTGATGACAGGGAGTGGCAGATAGGTATGTGCGTAGAGCGACATGGACAGTCCGCCGATATTGGCCTGAGAGAGCTCCTCGCTGATCGCTACAGCNNCACATATCCATACCGCTACCGCCGTATGCCTCAGGAAAGCTAACGCCGAAGAAACCTTGTTCTCCCATCTTGGTAAATATTTCGCGCTCGCATATTTTATTTTCTTCCCAGTATTTGACATTGGGCTTGATCTCTTTCTGTACGAACTGGCGAAAAGACTGACGGAGCAATTGATGTTCCTCAGTGAATGGTGCAAATGTTGACATGATTATTTTGTTTTAAGTTATAAGTATTAAGTTTTAAGTCAAATTGATTTTACATTGTAAATAGGTCTCCCCAAAGCCGCTGACCGCCATCTATATAGACAGTTTCGCCTGTGATAAAATCTGCCATCGGGCTGCAAAGGAATAGTGTGATATATCCTACCTCATCGATAGTGCCTAGGCGCTTAGCAGGTATCTCAGCTTCTATCCCCGCGAGAAATTCAGGCGGATAATTTTCAAGCCCTGTAGACTGAATGATACCGGGTGCTACTGCATTGATCTGGATATTGTATCGGCTCCACTCTACTGCGAGACTCATGGTGAGATTCTCCACTCCGGCACGTGCCGCGCCGGTGTGAGCCATAGCCGGGAAACCACGAAAAACATTTGCAATGATGTTGAGGATCTTGCCATGCTTCTCAGGGATAAAAAAAGTCTTTGCCATCACCTGTGTGACATACCAAGTGCCATTGAGGTTATTATTGACTACTGCATTCCATCCTTTGTAGGAGATATCCTCCGCAGGTGAAGGGAACTGGCCGCCTGCATTATTGACGAGAATGTCCAGTTTGCCCTCCTGTGCTTTGATATCTGCTGCGACACGCTCCGCCTGCTCCGGTTCACGGATGTCGAGCACCACATAGCGGCATTTGCCGAGCGGAGATAATTTCTCTAAAGCAGTCTTCAGTTTTTCTTCTTTGCGAGATGCTATGATGACCTCAGCACCGAGTTCGAGCAATTGTTTTGCGATAGCGAAACCAATACCACTACCACCGCCTGTGACGAGAGCTACCTTACCTTTGAAAAGATCCTTTTGAAACATGAGTTAATTTAAAAATACAAAATCAGTGAATCAGTAATACAGGAAATCAGGAAATACAAAAATACCGCAATCAAAAATCCGACATCCGGCATCTATTTAGTGCCTAAATGGAATATTTAAAGTCTGCCTTGTTTCAGCAATAGTCGAAACATCTCTGCCAAGCATTCTTACTAAGCCCGCAGCTGCATCGACCAGTTCGCCGTTTGATTTCGCCATCTCGCCATTAGGCAGATAGAAATTATCCTCGAGACCTACACGGAAGTTGCCATCTATCGTGATCGCGGCAGCAGCAGCCTGCCATTGTTTCCTGCCGATACCTATCACCTGCCATACAGAGCCCTTAGGCACAGATGCCGCCTGATGAAGGATATTCTGAGTAGAAATAGGAATACCACCGAGGACACCCATTACAAAGCTGAATATGAACGGAGGCGTCAGGATTCCCATATCAATGAGCGGCGAAGCGTTATTGATATGCCCATTATCAAATACCTCCATCTCAGGTACTGTGCCAGCTTCTTTCATTTTCTCCAGATAAAATTTTATATCACCAAAAGGGTTTTGAAAAACAAAGTCGTGATAAAATTCTTTTGTCTTAGGAGAGTATATCGCATAGTTCATCGAGCCCATGTTGAGCGCTGCCATATCTGGTTTAAGAGCTATAATATGGTGGATACGCTCCTCACGAGAGAGCCCGACTGCACCAGTACTATAATTAATGATGACATCAGGGCAGAGTTTGCGCACCTCCTCGCCTATCCGGCGATATGTCTCGATGTCATATGCCGGAGCACCATCATCCTGACGGGCATGAATGTGCAGAATACTAGCACCTGCGTCCACAGCGCGCTTGCCTTCGATCGCTATTTCTTCAGGAGTATATGGAATATTCGGGCACTGCTCACGACGTGCGAGTACACCTGTGAGTGCTGCTGTGATGATTATTTTCTTAGCCATTTCTAATAAGTATTAAGTAGTTAGTATTGAGTATTGAGACACTAAAATTTCGGACGTCGGATTTTTGATTTCTGTATTTATTGACTGTTGATTTTCTGATTACTGATTAACTGAATCACTGATTTCCTTATCATCCCTTCCATACAGGCTTTCTTTTTTCCATGAATGCCTGAAGACCTTCTGCAGCGTCTTCGGTTTGGAGTGCTTCCCCGAGCATCTTCTTCATGTGTTTGTGCGCATCAGCACCCGATAATTTTTTCAGATCATCATATGCCTGCAATCCAAGCCTGATAGCTGATGGCGAATATTGGAAAATATCATCGACCAATGCCTGCACTTCTTCATCAAGGATGTCAGAGGTGACAACCTTACTGACCAAGCCCATCGTCTCCGCTTCAACTGCAGAAACAGATTTAGCCCTCATACAGAAATCCAGCACCTGACGCGGCGGCATGATCTGAAGCATACTATACATGACCTGAAACGGGAATAGTCCACGCTTTACTTCAGGCAAACTGAAGTTTGCATGATTAGAAGCAATTACATGAGTACATCCACAGATGATCAGAAAGCCTCCGGCAAAAACCGGTGCATGAACTTTAGCAATGCAGGGTTTATACAATTCATTAAAGACATCTCCTATCACGATCTCGTCTTTAGGTTCAGGTACCGTAGAAACTGTACCCTCTGACTGCCCAGCGAAAGCCTTGAGATCGGCGCCTGCACAGAATACATCCCCTTTTGCTGCGATGACGACCGCCCAAACACCACGACTGTAATGAGCATAATTCAATGCATACGCCAATTCTTTAAATAGCGTAGGATTGAGGGCATTCTTTTTTTCAGGGCGATTGAGGGTGAGCGTAAGCAAATGATCTTTTTCTTCCGACAGCAGATGCGCGAAAGTATATTCCTTAAATTTCAGTGCTTCTTCTTTTGTATAGAGCATTTTATTCTTCTTTCATTTTTAATAATACAGTATCCGCCTCGACAAACTGTTTGTCTGCGACAAATACTTCTTCGACTTCACCGTCCGAATGAGCCTCGATGGTCGTTTCCATTTTCATCGAACTCATCACTAGCAGCCCTTTGCCTGACTGGACCTTATCGCCTGCCTTCACCAATACCTTGATAATCTCACCCGGCATTGGTGCGATATAGCCATTCTTATTGAGAGATGCACCAGGCTCAGTGAAACGTGGTACTTCCTTAAACCTGTATGTACCTTCTGTCGGATGCTGGACAAATATCTGATTATTGCCACATGCAGCAAAGAACGTTTGACGGTGTCCATCTATGATAATGGTCAGGCTGTGCTTTGTTGTATTGACTAACTCAACTGAATACTTTTGCACGCTGATGGTGACATCAAATTTATTCTGCTGATGATATATGTACTCCAGTTTTAATTTCGCGCCTGCATTTTCTATTTCGAAAAGCTGCGGCTGATAAGAAAGACTTCTCCATCCGTTCAACGAGTGAGCGAAAGGCTCATGCTGTGTGCGTTCATTCCAATTATAGATCAACGATGCAATAGCAGCACCATTCAGTGCATACTCGTTTTCGGTTTTCTTGTAATTGGTATATTCTCTTTCGATAAGTTTGGTATCAAAGCTACCATCGACAAAAGCAGGATTTGATAATAACTCCTTCAGGAAATCGCGATTAGTAGTAATACCAAGTATGACTGTTTTGTCCAATGCCAGCAGCATACGCTGAATTGCTTCCCTGCGTGTAGCTGCATGAGATATGACTTTTGCTATCATGGAATCATAGAATACATCCACCTTAGAGCCTGTTGCCACACCACTGTCATAGCGAACGGTGCGAAGCTGCTGCTCATGCCAGAATAATATCTCGCCGGTATCGGGGAAGAAATTATTCTCTGGGTCCTCTGCATTGATACGGCATTCGATAGCATGACCGCGTTGTTTGACTGTTTCAGCACTTACACTCAGTGGCAATCCCTGAGCGACCTCTATCTGTAAACGCACCAGATCAAGGCCTGTTGTTTCTTCCGTGACAGGATGCTCAACCTGCAGACGGGTATTTACTTCAAGGAAATAGAAACTACCGCTTTTATCGAGAATAAATTCTACCGTTCCTGCATTGGTATAATTGATTGACTTGGCCGCAGCGACAGCAGCATCGCCCATTTGTTTTCTGAGTTCTGGAGTCAGTGAGGGAGATGGACTTTCTTCGATTACCTTCTGATAGCGGCGTTGGAGTGAGCATTCCCTATCAAAAAAATGTGTATAGTGTCCATGTTCATCTCCGAATATCTGAAACTCGATATGCTTGGC
>PLSN01000442.1 GCA_003165135.1 Bacteroidota bacterium | reverse complement strand
CCTCAAAGGGTTTGAAACCCTTTGAGGGTTGCCCGGGAGTTTCCTCAGTTTCCCTTCAACTCATCCACATCTTTCTTGAGTGCCTGCATCATGTGAAGAATATTTTGGTAGGACAGGTCATTGCCTTTATTGAGATGCCCAATGTGAAGGACTGCCTTCCATACTTCGAGCACTTCTTCCATCTTGATAGGGTATGCCGGATAGGCTGTATTGTCAGAGCGCAATATAAGCGTACCGTTTTCCTCTACCTGATTAAAGAGCCTTTTATATACTATGCCATCATGTTTGGAGAGCACCACATAGGTGAGACCGTCCTTGATATTTTTCCAGTTGTCTACATACTCTCCTATCACTACAGAGCCGGGCTGAATAGGCAGCATCGAGTCGCCTTTGATCTCAAATGCACGATAGGTTCCAACAGGCAGAAATGGCAAACGGAATCGGTTCAATTCTTTGATAAATGTCGGATCGGCATAGCCATTGAGGTAGCCTGCTGCTGCCTTGACAGGCACCATCTCGATATTTTCATTCTCTGCCTTGTCGACTGTGATAGCCAGTACGCGGAGGTTCTTGCCCGATATGTCCATCTGCTCATCAGTAAATAGCGGCACACGCTCTGTCAGCCGCAGGTCGCGGGTGATGAGGTTATCGATCGTATGCTTGAATATTTTGCCGATGTCAGCCAGCACTTCATAGTTTGGTTTGGCACGTCCCTCCTCATACGAGCCTATGAGAGAACGCTTAATATCCAGCTCTGTGGCCAGCTGCTCCTGTGTCCAGCCTTTCTGCTTACGCAAAAACTTAATATTGGTGTGTATGAAATCCATACAGAATTATTTTCTGTAAAACTAATATTTTTAGTAATAAAATACTAATTTTATTTGCAAATCTTAAAAATGAGTTGGCGGTTGGCAGTTAATGGGTGGCTGGATGAGCTAATGAAGTTTCAGTAATATACCAGCCAATAGTGCTAAACTATAAATAACCGCTTGCCGCCGGCCAACTGTCACCAGACAACAGCCAACTGAAATTATGTCAACAGAGCCACGCACCATATTGCACATGGACCTTGATTCGTTCTTCGTATCGGTCGAACGGCTCAAAGACCCAAGTCTGCTGGGCAAGCCCGTCATAGTAGGCGGTGTGGGTGCCAGAGGCGTAGTATCTTCATGCAGTTATGAAGCACGTAAGTACGGCGTACACTCAGCCATGCCCGGCGCCAAGGC
Organism: Bacteroidota bacterium; assembly: GCA_003165135.1. Classification (GTDB taxonomy): domain Bacteria; phylum Bacteroidota; class Bacteroidia; order Chitinophagales; family LD1; genus UBA1941. The sequence continues at coordinate 7,083 of PLSN01000442.1, read as the reverse complement.
ACACAGGTTATGCCCGCATGGGATATTTCTATCGGGAGACTCTGCGTCCTATTCGAAATACTCCCGCATCGTGACTCAGGTGATCGCAGACTCTGCACCTCTATTTGAGAAAGCATCTATCGATGAATTTTATGTGGACCTGACAGGCATGGACAAATATTTTGGTTCATATAAATGGAGTACAGAACTGCGGCAAAAGATCATCAAAGAAACAGGGCTACCTATTTCATTTGGGCTATCAATAAATAAGATGCTCNNGAAAATGGCTACTAACGATGCCAAGCCCAACGGGCAGCTGATGATAGAGCGTGGCAAAGAACAAGACTTTCTGGATCTGAAACCGGTATCTAAGATCCCCCATGTAGGCGAGAAGCTCTGTGAATCGTTGAATAAAATGAACATTCACTCCATCTATGACCTGCGCCAAATGCCTATAGAAAATCTCCTGAAGATATATGGCAAAACCGGCACCATGCTATGGAACCGTGCCCGCGGCATCAGTAATTCTCCCGTAGCAAACTATCGCGAGGAAAAATCCATTTCTGTTGAAAGGACATTTGATATGGATACTACTGACTTGCAATTTCTTCAGTCTGCACTATTTGTATTGACCGAAAAACTTTCCTACGATCTGCGTAAACTTAATCGCCTTACATCCTGCATCACAGTGAAAGTCCGCTATGATGATTTCTCCACTACATCACGCCAGCAGACAGTAGATTATTCTCTCTCATCAAAATACCTGATCGAGATGAGTGCATCGCTTTTTAAAAGTCTGTATGATACCTCACGTGCTGTGCGACTGATAGGGGTACGATTCAGTCAGCTGATACATTCCAATACACAGTTTGATCTGTTCAATGACAGAGAAGAAGAAAACAATCTCTACAAAGCGATCGATACAGTCAAAAATAAATACGGTACTGGTAAACTAATACTGGCTCGGGGTATAGATCTCGGCAATGTAAAACGAAACAGGGACGTGCAAGGCGAACTAAAAGAACAGGTCAACAGAGAGACCTCGATCTCTGCAAAACCAAAAAAAGAAAATTAAAAGCTCTTAGTATTTCTGCATCTCAGGATCGATCTCATCTGCCCATGCCAGGATACCTCCTTTGAGATTGTAGAGATTTTGGTATCCATATGTCTCCTCGAGATACTGAATGATCCTGCCGCTACGGGCACCGCTCCTGCAGTGGATCACGACAGTTTTATCTTTTGATATCTCATTAATATGCTCGGGTATCTCATTCATCGGTATGAGTTGGGCTTTGAGATTGCATATGTCATATTCATGTGGCTCACGGACATCTATGAGTTGAAAATTTTCGCCGCTGTCCATCATTGCCTTTAGTTCTGATACGGTTTTCTCCTTCATGATCTTGGTTTTTAAGATGAGATTGTTTAGTCCAATATTATGCATGCACCCACTGTCACATTAGTGCCCTCATCTATCATAATGAAAGCACCCGTCTCCCTGTTTTTAGTATAGGCGTCATACAGGAGTGGTGCTGTGGTCCTGACTGTGATACGTCCTATATCATTCATGTTGATCTCCGGATTGTCGGTGATACGGTGCAGCGTGCTGATGTCGAGTTTATACTTAATGTCCTTGACCACACAGCGAGCATCTTTGGTCGTATGCTTTATCGCATACTTGCCATTTTTCTGCAGTGGTTTATCACCCATCCAGCAGACCATCACCTCGAGGTCCTGAGATATATGTGGCTGGTTATTTTCGCGAACGATCATATCGCCGCGGCTTATGTCTATATCATCTTCGAGCAGTACAGTGACAGACATCGGCGCATAGGCCTCGGTGAGCTGCTTACCGTCAAACTCGATCGCCTTTATATTGGTAGTAAATCCCGAAGGCAATATGGACACTTTATCTCCCGGCCTCAGTACACCACTGGATAGCCTGCCTGCATAGCCGCGATAGTCGTGAAACTCGTCATTATACGGACGTATCACATACTGCACCGGAAAGCGCGCATCAATATGATTGATATCTCCGGCTATATACACGGTCTCCAACAAATACAACAGAGTTACCCCTTCAAACCATGGCATATTATTAGACCGCGATACCACATTATCTCCATTCAAGGCAGAAATCGGAATGAACTGAATATCTTTCGCCTGGAGTCTCGATGCAAACTCACGATAGTCCCTGACGATATTATCAAACACCTCTTTGGAATAATCGACCAGGTCCATCTTATTGATACAAACAGCGAGATGCTGTATACCCAACAAGGATGCAATGAGTGAGTGACGTCTGGTCTGCTCTACTACACCATTTCTGGCATCTATGAGGATGATTGCCAGATTGGCGGTAGAAGCGCCGGTCACCATGTTTCTTGTGTACTGGATATGGCCGGGCGTATCTGCTATGATAAATTTACGCTTTGGTGTAGAGAAATAACGATAGGCAACGTCGATCGTGATGCCCTGTTCACGCTCTGCCCGCAGGCCGTCGGTCAGCAGCGCCAGGTTGACGAAATTTTCTCCACGTCTCTCACTGGTCGCTTTGATATTCTCATACTGATCTTCGAATATCGATTTAGAATCATACAGCAGCCTGCCTATCAGAGTTGACTTGCCATCATCCACACTGCCCGCTGTGGTAAAGCGGAGCAGCTCCATATTCATATAACTATTGCTGTCAAATATCCCTTGAGTCATACCTTATTCTTAAAAATACCCTTCTTTTTTTCTGTCCTCCATACTGGTTTCACTCCGTTTGTCATCAGCCCTGCCACCCCGCTCTGTGACGCGAGTAGCGGCTACCTCATTAATGATCTCATCGACTGTTGATGCTTCACTAAAAGTAGCTCCGGTAGATGTAATATCTCCTATGGTCCTGAACCTTACCGTTTGTTCTTCCACCACTTCATTAGGCTTCATCGGGATAAACGGGCTCTCGGCGAGCAAGACACCATCTCTCTCAAATACCCTCCTCCGGTGAGAAAAATACAAAGATGGCAGTTCTATCTTTTCCATACCCATATACTGCCAGACATCGAGCTCCGTCCAGTTTGAGATCGGGAATACCCTGAAGTTTTCACCTACATTCATTCTCCCGTTAAAGAGGTTCCACAGTTCCGGGCGTTGGTTCTTAGGATCCCATTGACCGAATTCATCCCGGTGAGAAAAGAACCTTTCCTTCGCACGGGCTTTCTCCTCATCTCTCCGCGCACCACCCAGACAGCAGTCAAACTTATATTTCTCTATAGCGTCGAGCAGCGTAGTGGTCTGCAAACGTATACGGGATGCATTATAGCCTTTCTCCTCTGTGACACGGTGCTGGTTGATGGAGTCCTGCACAGAGGCCACGATGAGCCTTACATCCAGCTTAGATACGAGCTTGTCCCGATAGTCCAGCGTCTCCTGAAAATTATTTCCTGTATCGATATGTAACAAAGGAAAGGGTATAGGTGCAGGATAAAAAGCTTTACGGGCCAGATAGGTCACTGCTATTGAATCTTTGCCACCGCTGAAAAGTATAGCAGGGTTTTGAAACTGTGCCGCCGCCTCACGTATCACATATATAGCCTCAGACTCGAGTGATTTGAGGTGATTTAAAGTAAAACTCATGAATTAGTAGTGAGTATTGGGTAGTAAGTATTGAGATAAATCATAACGAGGCAAATTTATGATTTCTCCGTTGTACTCAGGCTATTTATTTACAATGACAAAGACATCTTCATTATCCTTCTTCATCATGTAGTTCTCGCGGGCGAATTTCTCCTGTGACTCACTGCTGGTGGTCAGCTCCTGATATTGCTTTTCGACCTTGGTGATCTCATGAGTATAATAGTTGCTTTTCTTCTGTAGTGCTATTAGCTCATGACGACGGCCATACTGGACCAGGAGATTGTTCTCATCAAAAAACAACATCCATACGGCAAATAGCAATCCGGTCAGAAAGAAAATATTCCTGAAGAACGGGGGCAGATTAATAAAAAAGGATTTTATCTTTTGCATGGTTTCTGGCTATTCAAATTTCGAAAAAGAATCTGACAATCTTCAATTCCTTATGTACCTGTTTTGGTGATTGTCTAATTTGAAAGACGACGACATAGGAAACAAAAAAGGAGGGCTCGAAACCCTCCTTTTTATTTTGATAATTTACATTCTAGTAATTCCAGAGATCATGTTCGAAAACGAACATTTCATTCTTGATCCTGTCAGACTCCAGCAGCAGGTCTACACCTGTAGCATATTCCTTGATCTGGCGATCATATACGTTTGACTCTTTGTAGATATAGCTTTCGAACCTGCGAGATTCAAATACATCCTCCCAGCTCAACCTTACAGCATCATTCTGAGGATTAAACACCTCATATTTAGCCAGAATAGGACGAAGGTCAGGATAATAGCACCAGTACATCACGAGGTCACCACGATAGTTGCCATTCTGATCGAAATCTTCCATGACAGGTGCCACTCCGAGGATACGGCATACCATGGTAGAAGTCTCATCATCAAACAACCAGTCTTCTTTCAGACGGAACTTAGTAACCTTATCCCAGGTCAGTTCATTTTTTATGACCTTGGTTTCTTCCTCGAGAGTTACCGGGTTGATAGCTGTGACAGTATCAACCTTAGAACCGATCTTTTTTACATCATCGACAGACAGTACCTGCTTGAACTGATCACCATTTTCTACGGCATTGTCATATACAGTGAGCTCGCCATTCTTTGCGGCTGTGTGTATGATCTCGATCAGCGGCTGCTGAGGATAAGTAAAAGGGAGATTCATTTTCTCGCGAGTATCTATAACCCTCCAGATACGCTTTTGCCAGAAGACATCAGCCTCTCTGATATAATCATAAGGAATGATCTCTTTTTCCTTGGTGATCACTTTTTGGTATGCACCGTCCAATGGCTCCTGAGCCAGCAAGGCCCCGGAGAACAATATAAAGACAGCCGATACTACAATTTTTCCTGCTTTGAACATATTATTTACTGTTTATTATTGGATCGTGAATACAATCTGACCGATCTTACGTGGAGTGCCATCCGGACCCCTTACTTTGATTTCTTCAAGATAGATTACATCCTTCGGTTTAGCACGTGATAAGAAAGTAGTCATCTGAGCATTGAAAAGCGGACCAGATGTAGTAGCCCTGAATATCTCACCCTTTGACACAAAAACCATGTCATAGCTTTCGACATTAAATCTTGCCTCGAAATCAAAGTTGTCCAGTACCGGCACTATACCAGTTTGTGCTTTGATAGTACCTGGTTGAGCATTACCACCTCTCAGCTTTCCGCCGAGTGTAGGTACCGGATCCGGTATTCTCTTGACACGTATTGGGAAGTCAGTGGTTTTGCCACCCTTCACAGATACGTTGATATGAGCCTTGAGATCAGGAGTAGTAGCCTTTGCAATGTATTTACCTGGACCTGAGTGTGTCAGTGTGATTCCGCCACCGGTAGGTACAGCAGATGTTTTCTCATCACCGGCACCAGATGATATAGTGATAGGGTTATCTACTCCGATATATACCACGTTCATTTTGTCCAGCATCACTGCTGCGCCTGCGGGTACTCCTACATCATATTTCAGCTCACCTTTAGCCTCTTCGAAACCACCTGACCTCTTTGGTATCTTGACCAGTGTAGGTACAGTAAAAGATCCCGAATGTGTAGCCGATACCGAATAAGTTGCTTTACCCTCCTTCACATCAATCCTGGTGCCACCTACGTATACCTCAGGAACGATAGCTGTGCTATATGCACCAAGGCCGATAGTAGCTTCATATTTGTCACCTACGAGTACATAAGAAGACTTCGCACTGACCAGTGGCTCAAATTTATCAAGAGTTACCTCGACTGATACCGCTTCTTTGGCCAGACGGTCAAGGCACATGGCCTCAGTTGATTTAACATCATTGTCAAATTTATTGAGGATAGTGAGTGCTGCCACTTCAGGAACCATGTGAAAATATGCCATTTGCCACGATAGTTTTTCTCCGCTTTCTTTAGTTTTAGGGGGAGTGACATCTATTGGCACAGCTGAAGGTAATGTGTACCTACCCATCAGATCAACTACATCTTTTTTATATTGCTCCAGCTTAGCTCTAAGCAGATCACCATCTTTTCCTTCGGCGAGTATCCTCGTACCCACTTCCAGGTCATCATCACCTTTTCCACCGCCGACTTGAGTTTCCAAACCTTCGATGTATTTATTCAGATCAGATGATTTGGCCTGAATTTTTGCCACTACAGCCAATAATGTGTCAACCTTCTCTGGTTGATTTTTATGTTCAGCTTTTAGCGCATTTATCACCTTTACATCTTTCTCAGTCAGCATAGTATTTGAGCTGGTAATAGAGTTGTTTACGGTTTTAAAAGCGTTCAATATTTCCGCAGATACGTTCATAGCGAGAAGCGCTGTCAACACGAGGTACATCATGTTGATCATCTTCTGCCGGGGCGTTAATTTACCTCCTGCCATTTTGTTTTTTCAGTTTAAGGGTTAAACGAATTTATTTACTTAATCAATTATGCGTTTGTTGCCCTCATGGCAGATAGCATATTACCATATACAGCGTTCAGAGCGGCGAGGTTTTTATTGAGCTGGCCGAGTTGTTCTTTGTATTTAGTAGCATCATTAGCAGTCTCAGACAGTGCCTGTGCAGCATTGTTAAGGTTGCCAAAGAATTTATTCATTGCTTTCAGGTGGTTATTAGAATCCTGCAGTTCCAGTTCATATATAGTGTTCAGTTGAGACAGGTTTACTGACATCTTCTGAACTTGCTCATGGTATACTTTAGTATCAGCAGCGCCTTTTCCTATTTCATTGACCGCAGTAGTAGCAGCAGCGGCAGCAGATGAGAAAGAAGTGATATTGCCGGAAGCAGTTTTTGCATTCTTGGCGAAGTCATTTACAGCCACAGATGCTTCAGTCAGGTCATTGAGTTTGCCTGTGCTGTCAGCCAGTGATGAAAGTCCTTTGCCGAGGCTATTGATCAGATCCGGTCCTACCTTAGCCTGGGCTAGCATCTGGTCAAGTTGTTGTGTCAGAGGTTTTTCGCCTTTCTTTGCAATCGGCTCAGTAGACATCAGTTC
>PLSN01000046.1 GCA_003165135.1 Bacteroidota bacterium | reverse complement strand
GCCACTCACAAAATCCGGATGAGCGAAGACGAAAGCACCAAACTTTAAGGTATTCTTGACGCCCGTGATCTTATATTCATCGATAGCTCTAAGCATTCTATCAATGGCTTCAGTACGGTCTTTGCCATAGGCGACGAGCTTAGCTATCATCGGGTCATAATAGATAGGAATATCCATGCCCGCCTCGAAACCATCATCCACACGTACTCCGGGACCTTCGGGTTTTTTATATTCTACCAGGAGGCCTATATCGGGCAGGAAATTATTTGTGGGATCCTCGGCGTATACACGCAGCTCCAAGGCATGGCCGCGAATAGACAGGTCATCCTGAGTGAAGCTCAGTTTCTCGCCGCGAGCTACTTTGATCTGCTCTTTCACGAGGTCTATACCTGTGATCATCTCTGTGACAGGATGCTCGACCTGCAGACGGGTATTCATTTCAAGGAAATAAAAATTCAACTCCTCATCCACCAGAAACTCCACTGTACCCGCACCGATGTATGCACAGGACTTTGCTACCATCACAGCTGCTTCTCCGATGGCTTTGCGTTTCTCTGGTGTGAGGCATGAGCTAGGCGCCTCCTCGATCACCTTCTGGTGCCTGCGCTGCACAGAGCATTCGCGTTCGAAGAGATAAACTGTATTACCATAATTATCTGCCAAAACCTGCACCTCTATATGTTTAGGCGAGCCAACGTAACGCTCAATAAAAACACTTCCATCACCGAAGGCGTTTAGCGCCTCACTCTGGGCGCGGTGCATTTGTTCCTCGAGGTCTTCGGGTCTCTCTACTACCCGCATTCCCTTACCACCACCACCTGCAGAAGCTTTGATGAGGACAGGATAGCCGATGGTCTCGCATATAGCTTTGGCTTCATTTACATCTGTGATAGCACCTGGGCTGCCAGGCACCATGGGGATATTAAATTTCTTAGCAGCATCTTTTGCAGATAGTTTATCACCCATGATCTCTATCGCCTCAGGTGTAGGCCCGATGAAAGTGATGCCATTTTCTTCGACAAGTTTTGCAAAGGCTGCATTCTCTGAGAGAAAACCATAACCGGGATGTATCCCTTCTACACCTAATGCCTTGGCCACTTCTACTATTTTATCTCCTCGCAGGTAAGACTCTTTAGAAGATGGAGGGCCAATACAAACTGCTTCGTCGGCATATTTCACATGGGGTGAGTGCCTATCTGCCTCGCTAAATACAGCCACTGTCTTAATTCCCATTTCCTTCGCCGAGCGCATAACCCGCAAAGCTATTTCCCCCCTATTTGCTATCAGTATTTTTTTCATTGCCAAATTTCTTATTAACCGCAAAAACGCTAAAGCGCAAAATCAATAGTTCAAATATAGAAATAGAATGATAATGCTATTCAGATTTATCATGGTTGTTCTACAAACTCGCCCTCACTCTTGGCTATGACCACCGTGGCGAGGCAATTGCCCAAAACATTCACCGAGGTGCGTGCCATATCCATGATGGCATCCACACCGAATATCATATAGACAGGCCATTCCGGCAGATGAAAAGTAGCGATAGTGCCGAGGAGTATGACAAAGGATGCCTTGGCAACACCGGCGACACCCTTACTACTGAGCATGAGCGTAAGGAGGATGGCCAACTGCGTAGAAAAAGGCAATTGTGTACCCGAAGCTTGCGCCACAAATATCGTAGCCAGCGAAAGATAAAGAGTAGAACCATCTAGGTTAAAAGAATAGCCCATCGGCAGGACAAAGGAATATACCTGTTTATGTACGCCGAGTTTCTCCATGGCAGTCATGGCACGGGGCAATGCTGCATCAGAGCTGGCAGTGGCAAATGCTACAGATACCGGCTCCTCAACAGCTACCAGAAATTTCCTGAGCGGGATCTTGAAATAAAGCGCTATCGGTAGCAGTACGCCAAAAAGAAAAACAAACAAGGCCCCTATGAGCGTCAATATCAGCAAGCCGAAATTGCGAAATATGCCAAGGCCCATTGTGCTGACGGTATAGGCTATAGCTCCGCCTACGGCAAATGGCGAAAAGTACATGATCAGATTGGTGAGCTTAAACATTACTTCAGATAGTATCTCCGCAAACATCACCACAGGGCCTTTGATTTTGTCATCGCAAAGGGAAACTGCAATTGCAAACAGAATAGAGAATACCACTATCTGCAAAACATTATTCTCAGATATAGCTTTAGCGATATTCTCCGGGACTATCTCATATAGCTGAAAGTGTTTGCCGGCTTCAGGCAATGTCTCGGGTTTTTCGATAACTGTTGGTTTCTGAATGCCAGCACCCGCCTGTGAAAAATTGATAGCACCGAGTCCAATAAACAATGCCAATGTCGTGACCACCTCAAAATAAATGATGGCCTTCAGCCCCATGCGGCCTACTTGTTTGAGGTTAGAGTGGCCGGCTATACCTACGACCAGCGTACCAAATAATAAAGGCGCGATGATGGTCTTGACCAAACGCAAAAATATTTTCCCGGTGACATTGAGCTCTTTTGCCGCATCGTGGAAATCCACTCCTATCACCACCCCTATGACCATAGCGACGAATACCCAAACAGTGAGCGACCTTGCCTGCCAGCCATAATATATCAAGGGTAGCAAAAGCAGGACCCTCCCGACAGTAAATATCAGAGCGGGCTGCTCGGCAGTGCTATTGAACCCGAAATAGGTTAGTACGATGATCAGGACCACCGACACCAGGGCTATATTTCTAAGTAGGGTATTATTCATATCTGCAAAATATAAAAAATGAGAGGTTATTTGAAAAACAATAAGAAACCTTCTTGAAAATTACCTGTTATTCCTGTATTCGAGTAATTTTAAACCATGATCATACCAGGTATCGCCAATAGATTCTCACCGCTTAAACAGGCTTTAGCTTGCGCTGCATTGGCGCTGGTGGGAATGATCTTCTGCCATTTCGCTTTTCGTGGTGATTCATTTGAGTTTATGGCAGCATTCACGGGCATTGTGCTTTTTTGTATAGTAAACGCTGTCGTTTCGGTCTTTCACGAGACCTTTATGAAGTATACATGGCCATCGTGGGTGATATTCATTGGTCTGCTCGTTGTCTTGCTGCTTTCAGCCCGTCTGATATCCGGTGTCAGTATCTGGTCGCTCAGGGAGTACCGGATGATGCTGGGCAGTATTGTAGTTTTTTACATCATCTCCAGCCTTCTTGTTCGGCTCGTACGCGCGATATGGGAGTTTGCGGAGGAAGACGAGAACTAGATAGACAATAGATGTGAGACGTTAGACATTAGACAAATGCAAACCGTCCCTCGTCACCCGCCCCTCGTCCCTTAATTTGGTTTGGGGGCTTGCCATAGTTTTATTATCCTTACATCGCAAGTAATAAACCATGAGTATAATAGTCGC
>PLSN01000358.1 GCA_003165135.1 Bacteroidota bacterium | reverse complement strand
TGGCGTCAGGGTTTGAAACTGCACTTCTGGTATATATTGTTCTTCCTTCAGTTTCAGCTGCTGACCAATGTCTTCACAGGCTTTATATCCAAGAATAAACAGGACTATCATAACCTCAGTGTACTGCTCAAAGTACTGATGTTTTTTGGCGTGGCATCACTGCCTGTATTCTATTGGTTCATTAAGCTGCGATACGCGCAGATGTAAATTCACTTCATACATGTACAAAAAGATCATTCTGGCATCTAAGTCCCCGCGCCGCAGCGAACTCATGCGTATGGCGGGTTTTGAATTTGAAGTGCGGTCAAAAGATGTGCCTGAGGACCATCCGGCTGATACCAAAGCAGAGGATATCCCATTGTTTCTGGCCAAAAAGAAAGCATCTGTATTCTTATCTGAAATGAATGATGATGAAGTCGTGATAGGAGCAGACACAATAGTGATCCTGAATGGCAAGATATATGAAAAGCCAAGCGACAGAGAGGATGCTATCAAAATGATCTCAGAACTATGCGGGCATACACATACAGTCGTGACAGGCGTTTTCATCGCTTCTACGAGTAAGGAAGTAGGTTTCTCTGAAGCTACCCAAGTGACATTTAATAAACTCTCTCATGATGAGATCGCCTACTATGTCGACAATTACAAACCCTACGACAAAGCCGGCGCCTACGCCTGTCAGGAGTGGATAGGAGCGGTCGCTATCCGAAAGCTTGAAGGGGATTATTTCAATGTAGTCGGACTACCGATCAATAGGGTTTATCAGGAGTTGAAAGAGTTTTAACTAATCGCAAATCAATAAAAAACTATGAAAAAAATCTTTCAGCATGACTGGTAAACCTATACCAACTCAATCACTATAGCCGATGCGCCACCGCCGCCATTGCAGATACCTGCTGCGCCGATCTTGCCGCCTTTGTGTTTGAGGACTGATATGAGTGTACAGATGATACGCGCACCGCTGGCACCCACAGGATGTCCCAGCGCTACCGCACCACCGAATACATTGACCTTAGCGTGATCGAGGCCCATCAGTTTGATATTGGCCATAGCCACGTTTGAGAATGCTTCATTTATTTCGAAATAGTCTACGTCTTTTATATCACGGCCTGCCTTCTTGAGCGCAAGAGGGATAGCGATAGAAGGTGATGTAGTAAAATCATCCGGTGCCTGCTCTGCATCAGCATATCCGGTGATCTTCGCGATTGGTTTCAGGCCGAGTTCTTTCAGTTTAGCCGCGCTCACGAGCACCAATGCAGCCGCGCCGTCATTGAGCTTGGAGGCATTGACAGCGGTCACAGTGCCTTCTTTGCTGAAAGCAGGTTTCAGAGTAGCGACTTTCTCTATCTTAAGCTTTTTATATTCTTCATCTTCCTTGACGAAAGTTGATTCCTTGCCTTTGATCTCTATATCAAACAGTTCATCGCTAAACCAGTTATTCTTATATGCCTCACCGGCCCTGCGGTATGACTCGACAGCATAGGCATCCTGCTCCTCACGGCTGAAGTGGAANNCAGCGGTCGCCGCTATTGCCCATCATTTCTTTAGTGTATGGGTCCTGAAGCGCGTCGCGCACGATAGCATCCTGTATCACGCCATTGCCATAGCGATAGCCATTACGGCCGTTGTCGATCATGTATGGCGCATTGGTCATACTCTCCATACCGCCTGCTACGACCACACCCTTGTCGCCAAGCAGAATAGACTGCGCACCGAATATCACCGCCTTCATGCCTGAGGCACAGACTTTATTGACGGTAGTGCAGGTAGCACCTACATGTATACCTGCGCCCAGCGCTGCCTGACGGGCAGGGGCCTGTCCGGTATTGGCCTGTATCACATTGCCCATGATGACCTCCTCGATCTGGTCACCTGTGAGGCCCGCTCTCTTGACTACTTCTTTGATGGACTGCTTACCCAGTTCTACTGCGGTCAGCGGGCTCAATGTGCCACTCAGGCTGCCGATAGCTGTTCTGGCTATCGCCACTATATATACTTCACTCATGATCTTATGTGTTTTTAAATTTGATGGGCAAATGTAAACTTTTTTGGGGTTTCATATCGCCTGATCTTAAGACGGTTTTGGTGAGAAAACCTTTCACTTCCAAAACTTTAAAAATATTGCATGATTGCAGATTTTCGACCTGTTTTTGCCTCAATTATCCCTCATTTTCACAAATTTGACCATAAAACTAGCGAAATCGCCATTTCCTATTCTTATCAAATATTATAACTTTGCCATCCTCGATAAAATAAACACAATGACCAAAGAAGAGATAGTAAAACTCCTCGGTGAGAAAAAAGCAGAATACCTGCTGTCCCATGAATCAAAAACTTTCCCTAAAGATAGCCTGTACCTGCCCAAAAAGGACTTTGTAGAGCGTTACTGGAAAGACAGCAACCGCAATATTCCAACCCTGCGCAGCCTTCAGACCCTTGCGAGTCACGGACGTCTGAAAGGTACCGGCTATGTTTCTATTTTCCCTGTAGATCAGGGGATAGAACATTCAGCAGGAGCATCTTTCGCAGCAAATCCCGCTTATTTTGACCCTGAGAATATTATCAAACTAGCATTGGAAGGTGGCTGCAATGCAGTAGCATCAACTTATGGTGTACTAGCCTCTGTAGCTCGCAAATATGCTCATAAGATACCATTCGTAGTAAAGATCAATCACAATCAGCTATTGAGCTACCCTAACAGCTTTGATGAGATCATGTTTGGCACTATCAAGGACGCATGGAATATGGGCGCAGTAGCAGTCGGAGCGACGATATACTTCGGCTCTGAGGAATCCAAACGCCAGATAGTGGATGTTGCAAAGGCTTTTGAATACGCGCACGAGCTCGGTATGGCTACCATACTGTGGTGCTATACCCGCAATAATGCCTTCAAAAAAGATGGCGTCGATTATCATATGGCAGCAGACCTGACCGGCCAGGCCAATCATATCGGTGTAACCATACAGGCTGATATCATCAAGCAAAAACTACCGGAGAACAACGGTGGCTTCACAGCGATTAATTTTGGTAAAAGTGACCCGAAAATGTATAGCCAACTATCTACAGACCACCCGATAGACCTGACCCGCTATCAGCTAGCGAACTGCTATATGGGACGTGTGGGCCTGATTAATTCCGGTGGTGCGTCAAATGGGGCATCTGACCTGGTAGAATCAGTAGAGACCGCTATCATCAATAAGCGTGCAG
>PLSN01000373.1 GCA_003165135.1 Bacteroidota bacterium | reverse complement strand
ACCAGAGGCTGTCGCCTGTACGCCTCTGTATATATTTCCACCACCGATCACGATAGCTACCTGTACATCTTTCTCGATGAGGGCCTTTATTTCTTCAGCGTATTGCATGACCACCGATGTGTCAATACCATATTGCTGGGTACCCATGAGTGCTTCACCGCTAAGTTTGAGGAGTATACGTTTATATTGCATGCCTGGCGAAAATACAGGATTGCTATCAATAAACAAAGCGCTCAATCGATGAGAGTACCTGTCATCTTTTCAAACAGCTCATCAGCACGCTCTATCAGATAGGCAAATCCCATCCATGCGGGCAGATAGTCGAGCCGTATATAGCCCATGATATTCCAGCGGCTGGTATACTGCCAGGGACAGTGACCGGTAACTTTGTCCAGGATAAATCCGGTGATAAACTCAATGACAAATATTCCCAAAGCGATCAAAAATATCCTTAGCAATAGTTGGAATCCTTTCAGATGCTTATGAACTAAGGGGAAAAGTAGCGCACCCGACCCATAGATAAAGAACATCCATATATAACTATGGCCTGTCAGTCCCCAGTCGATCTGTGTGTGATTTCGGACAGCATGATATACATCTACCAAAGCGGTAAAGACGATCTCTGTACTAAGACCTAGTGTACCCCAGAGATAAAAGCGAAGGAGTGTTTTTTGCATGGCAAACTTGAACCCGTAAAGGGTTTAAAACCCTTTACGGGTTGAGATTAAATTATTTCAAAATACCTCTTGGTCTCCCAGTCAGTGACCACGCGGCTAAACTGCCTCCACTCCCACTCGCGTGTCTGAGTGAAATGCTGCACAAACTTCTCGCCAAATAGTTCTTTGGCTACGTCTGAGTCGCGCATAGCCACAGTAGCATCGTGCAGGTTCTTCGGGAAACGTCCATTTGATTCATCTTTATACCCATTGCCGAGTGTGGCTGGCTGCTTGAGTTTTAGCCCTTTTCTGATACCATATAGTCCTGCTGCGAGGCATGCTGCCATAGCGAGATATGGATTAGTATCGCTGCCTACTACACGCGTCTCAAGTCGGGTAGACTTACTTCCTGCAGGCAGGGCGCGTAGTGCCACGGTACGATTATCTATCGCCCATGTCACAGTAGTCGGAGCCCATGCACCCTCGACGAGCCGCTTATATGAATTGATAGTTGGCGCTACCATAGGCAGGATATATGGCAGACAGTGAAGCTGACCGGCTATATAGCTTTTCATCAGTTCACTCATTTTATTTTTATCCTTTTCATTGTAGAAAAGGTTTTTGGTCGTCTTCAGGTCCCAAAGCGATTGATGCACATGTCCACTACAGCCGGGCAGGTTCTCGCTGATCTTTGCCATGAAGGTAGCTATCACACCATACTTATATGCGATCTCTTTTACCGCTGTCTTGAATAATACAGCCTGGTCAGCAGCCGTCAGAATATCGCCATACCTAAGCGCTACTTCATACACACCCGGTCCTGTCTCCGTATGCAGACCTTCTACAGGCACATTGAATTTTTTCAATTGATCAAAAAGTGCTGTGAAATAATCTGTCCGCAAAGTAGAACGAAGGATAGAGTATCCGAACATTCCCGGCGTGAGTGGCTGAAGGTCACGAAATCCTTTAGCAGCAGCAGTCTGAGGTGTTTCTTCAAAATTGAACCACTCAAATTCCTGAGAGAAATATGGTTTGAAGCCTTCTTTTTCTGCTTTGCCGATCACCTGCTTGAGCACCTGACGCGGGCAAACATAGAGCGCATCATCTTTATGATCTATGAATTCACCAAGGAAAAAAGGCACATCATTTTCCCAGGGTATCTTGCGGAAAGTACTTAGGTCTATCCTAGCCTTCGCATCAGGATAACCAGTATGCCAGCCTGTATAAGATGCATTATCATATGCCACATCGCCCGCGTCCCAGCCGAAGACCACATCGCAGAAACCAAAATTGCTGTCCACTATCCCGAGAAACTTCTCCGTGGAGACATATTTGCCGCGAAGGATGCCATCTATATCGGTGATAGCGAGTTTGACTTTGCCCGAAGGGTGGTTCTTNNAATGTATGCGGTCAAAATAATCGCGAAAAACAAACCTGACAAGAGTAAATTATACCAAACCATCGCTACAAACGAAACAACGGCTATGATTAACGCAATGATAGGCGTGGCAGGAAAAAATGGAACCCGGAACGGCCTCGCCAGATCAGGTTCTGTCTTGCGGAGCCTCAGAATTGACACCATAGATATGATATACAGCATCAATGCTCCGAGGACTGAGAATGTAATGATCTCGCCGGTCTTTCCTGCCAGAAGTGCACATATCCCAATGACTGTATTAAATACCAATGCATTGGCAGGTGTCAAAAACCGTGGATTGATCTCACCTAGAAACCGGGGAGCGAATCCTACTCGACCAAACTCAAATGTAGCCCGCCCCGAGGCCAGTATCAATCCATGGAAAGATGCTATCAGGCCGAATATACCTACCCCGATAAGCATCTTATAAAGAACATTATCCGGAGCCACCACATGACCCATCGCCATCGGCAGCGGAGAGTCTGAGGTCACACCCGGAGCTTTATATACTATCGCTTCCCAGCCGTTCACTCCCACTGCCGCGATAAAGGTGAGTATACAAAGCACTATCAAAGTCAATATCGCCCAACCAAAACCTTTGAGGATATCGCGCTGAGGGTTGATGGTCTCTTCCGCGACATTGGCAACGCCCTCTATGCCCAGAAAGAACCAGATAGCAAAAGGCAATGAAGCAAAAGCCCCCGCCCAACCATGCGGGAAACTATTATGAGTGAGATTGGCCGTTTGAAAATGAGGTAGCGTCACCCCCGCAAACAACAACAACTCTCCTACTGCCAAAACTGTAATGAACAACTCAAAGGCTGCAGCTGCTTTGACACCATATATATTGAGAGCCGTAAATAACGCATACACCACGATGGCAGCAGTAGTGATATTGATCTGTGGAAACTCCAGATTCAGATACGTACCGATACCGATAGCGATAGCAGGCGGCGCAAAGACGAACTCAATGATCTGTGAGAGACCGGTGATAAAAGCGACATCCTTACCCAGTGCGCGATATGCATAGTCAAAAGCCCCGCCGGCCTTTGGGATTGCACATGCCAGCTCCGAGTAGGAGAAACTAAAAGCGGTATACATGATGATGCTAAAAAAGGTAGCGATACCCAGACCTAGTGTACCGCCTTGCTCCAGTCCGAGGTTCCAGCCGACATACATGCCCGATATGACATAGCCCACACCCAGTCCCCAAAGCAAGAGCGGAGTAAGTGTTTTACTGAGTTGTTTTTTTTCTTCTATCACTATGGGAAAATAGTAAATAGATATGATATACTCTTTTTACCATTTTAATGCCTCATTTTTATGTCATCATTTTTATACTTATATATATAAATAATCCATTTTTGAAACTATTTGGCTAATTTTGCAAAAAATATTAAGTAATTTATTTAGAAATACTTATAAATATAATTAAATAAATAACTTAATAAATTTTATCTATAATTGAATTTAAAAATATCACTCATATTATCCTCTCCAAAACCAAATCCGAATCCTGCAAGGCGCCTTTTTGGGGTTTCTGTGAACCTGCCCATAGACGCTTCTGTAGATTTTCATGGGATTGAAAAAACAAAAAATGTCATTCCGTAATTCTGCGAAGCTCTGTGGAGGAATCATTTGAAGACAATATCAAAGATTTCTCCGCGAGGCGCTACGAAATGACAGTTTTGTATATAAGTTCCCCTTACTGAAAAGTCTAAACAAATCATATTATAAAAGTTCAGCCCGGCTCAATAAGCCAAAACAAATATAAGCATTATTTTGCTAATATTGCAATATTCGCATTAATACCTATTCGCCATTATGGAAAATAAAATAGTCCTGAGGTTTTAAATATGAGAAAGTGGGTTTTGGATAAATCACTATCTTTGAATTAAACAAACATTGTCTATGTCCATTATTAAAAATCCATTGCTCTATGTAGGGCTTAAAGGAGAAAAACATATTTATTCCTTATTTGGCAGCGGTGCTAACCTGAGTTGTATCCATCCAGACAGTTTAAAGGGATTAGCAGACGCCATGCCGATGAGCAAATCACGGATGGTCTCTACTGCCAGTGTCGGGCACTATATAGAAATCAAGGAATGGGTTTTACTTGAATTTTACTTAAATGATGTCCTGCTAAGTGATGAGTTTCTGGTCGTGCCGGGGCTTAGTGAAGAGGCCATCATCGGTGTAGCCACCATGCAGAAATGGCGTATCAAACTCGACTTTGAGCATGATACTGTCTTTGTCGATCCAAAGGTGGCTAAGATGCAGTTGATATGAGTTGTTGAAGAATTTTCAGATAAATAAGCATTTTTGAATCAAATAAGAAAACTATGACCATTCTCCTCTCTGGCCCCTCAATATTGGCCGACCAAATTCAAAATATTGTACTGATCGTTATCTTTGCTTCTTTAGCAATTTACTTTTACCTGCGTCTAGGCAAAATAGACCAAACAAAAGATACAGCTCCTCAGGAAGAGAAGAGAACCAAGCTCTTCATGTATGGCTTTATTGTGCTTATGGCCTTAAAAATAGTTATGTTATTTTTAGAATAGAACCTATACACCTACCTCCACGCCTCCACCGTATATCCTTTCTTTCTCAGCAGGGCTATCACCCCGCCATCTCCCGGCAGGTGCATCGCCCCCACTCCTATGAAAGTAGACTGCTTATGTATGAATACCGCTATCCTGTCTGCCATATTGATGTTCCGGTCGGTGATCATTGCCTTGTATAGTTTAGGCGGCATCTGCTGGTCATCGCTCATGGCGTAGAGGCTGTCGAGGTTTTGCGCCAGATAGTATTTCATCAGGTCTGCATCAGAACTTTGCGCACCTTTCTTGATATCCTGTATCGATTGGATCAAAAGATCTGCCTGCTCTTTATAATTGAGCGAATGCAGTGCACCGATCTGCTCATCGACGGTCTCTATTCCTATCACTTTCTTTTTATCCTTCTTCGCTTTTTTATAGAAATACATATCCATCTCCTGGTCCATATTGCTGGTATCAGAGCTGGTCATTCCCATGCCGTATTCATCGAGTATGGCTGAGACGATGATAGGCTCCATGGAATTAAATAGCGCCATCCCGAACCCGGAAGTGATCTTCACGATAGAATCCAGAAATTGATAATCGGAATCAGGTATCAGCTTGCTTATCTTATTGCCATCGGTCATGATCATTTTGGTCAGAGTGCCCATGGACATCGCTTTCTCCGGATCGAGCTCCATAGCATAAGCCTTTGACTCCGCGAAAGCTTTATTAGCTTTGTCCCCGAAATTGAAGACCCGTTTATCAGATACGTGCATGGTCCCATATATATATGAAGGCGCTTTGAGGCCATTGCCGGATATACGCCAGCAGAGTGACTGGTACTGTGCAGATGCACTAAAAGAAACAGTCAACGACATCAATAGGCATAAACAGACTAGTAAACTACGTGCAGATATGCTTATTTTTGAAAAAGTAACTGGGACCATTTCCCAAAAATATAAATCCATAGTCGAATATTGATAGCGATCCAAAATAAAATAGTCAGCGAAGACCTGCTTGAAGAAAACTTCGTATGCGATCTGCATGCCTGCAAAGGTGCCTGCTGTGTCGAGGGCGATACAGGTGCGCCGCTTGATGAGACTGAACTGAAGATACTCGACGAAATATACGAGGACGTAAAACCCTTTCTGATGCCGGAAGGCATAGCCGAACTGGAGAAGCGCAAATATATGTGGGAAGAAGAAGACCAGAAATGGAAAACCCCGCTCATTCAGGATGGCCCCTGCGCATGGGTGAACTATGACAATGGGGTAGCAGTATGCGGTATCGAAAAGGCATATCTCGCCGGCAAGGTCGATTTCAGAAAACCTGTGTCTTGTCATTTATATCCGGTGCGCATTACCCAGTATAAGACCTATGAAGCAGTGAACTATGAAAGGTGGAGCATCTGCAAAGCGGCCTGCAAGAATGGCAACAAACTAAAAGTGCCGGTATTCCGTTTTGTAAAAGAAGCACTAATCAGAAAATACGGCGAGGAGTTTTATAATGTGCTGGAAGCATACTACGGACAGATGCGTAAACGATAAGTTACCCCTAAATCCCCTAAAGGGGACTTTAATACAAAATGAATTTGGCTGTTTAAGCCCCCTTCAGGGGGTTTGGGGGTAAAAAAAATAAAAGATGGCTAAAAAGATAAATTTTAATGACTTCTGGCAGGTGTTTCGGATAGTGCAGATCGCGCTCTGGTCATTCGTGTTGTTTGTTGTTTTGTTCTTTGTCGGTGTCAACGCAGGTATGCTCGGAGAGATGCCTGATCTCGAGGCCATACAGAATCCAAACAACGATGTCTCTACGGCTGTTTACTCAGCAGATGGTGAAGTTCTGGGCAGCTACTACAGTGAAAACCGGATCGAGGTCGGATATGATGACCTGTCACCTTATCTGGTACAGGGATTGGTCGCTACCGAGGACAAAAGATTCTACGATCATTCAGGTATAGATATGAAAGGTTTGTTCGGCGCAGTACTCGGTACTCTCTTTACACACCATGATAGAGGCGCATCTACCATTACACAGCAGCTCGCTAAAAATCTTTTCCATCAAAATTTTCATAAAGCAAGCCGCATTCAGCGAACCAAACAAAAACTCAAAGAGTGGGTATTGGCTGCTAAGATCGAGCGCATGTTCTCGAAAGAAGAGATCATCACGTTATATTTCAACACCGTAGAATTTGGGAACCAATCTTATGGCATCAAAACAGCGGCCTTCACTTACTACGGAAAAACACCTAAGGAACTCAAACCTATCGAAGCCGCCTTATTGGTTGGCTTAGTCAATGCCCCCGCTAAACTGAATCCCAAAAAGCACCCCGAAAGAGCTGCAGAAAGAAGAAATGTAGTCCTGAAACGAATGCTTGAAGCGAATGTCATTGATCAACCTGCTTACGATTCCCTTTCACAGAAAAAGGTGAAACTGAATTTTCATAGTCCTGACTATCGGGAAGGCATCGCTACCTATCTGCGCGAGAACCTTCGTCAGGAGCTTAAAGCATGGTGTGAGAAAAATAAGAAACCTGACGGAAGTCCATATGATATCTACCGTGACGGCTTGAATATTTACACCACTATCGATTCACGTATGCAGAGATATGCAGAGGAAGCTATCAAAGACCATCTAAAATATCTGCAGGAAGTTTACTTCAAAGAGTGGCATGGCAAGGAGCCGTGGAAATCAGGTGAGCGTGCCAAACCAGAACTACTGGAGAAAAGCATGGTGCAGAGCCAACACTATCAGGACCTGAAAGCTCTTGGTAAAAACGATGAGGAGATCAGAAAGATATTCAACACAAAATCGGAAATGACCATCTTCTCCTATGATGGCGACAATGGTACATTCAATAAAGATACTTCGATGAGCCCGCTTGACTCACTGAAATATTATTTACAAGTCATTCAATGTGGCTTCCTGGCGGTCGATGTCCATACTGGTGAAATTAAAGCATGGGTAGGTGGTCCCGATATGAAATATTTTCAGCTGGACCACGTCAAAAAATCGACCAAGCGTCAGGTCGGCTCTACAATGAAACCGCTCCAATATGCAGTAGCGATAGAGCGCGGCTGGGACCCATGCCATCTCGTAGAATATATAAAACCAAGTTGCGGTGATAATAACTGGGATCCCGCGGGAGCAAAGAAATTTAATGAAGGAGATATGGTGCCGATGCAGCAAGGGCTTTGGTACTCAGACAACAGGATGACGGCAAACCTTATGTGCGAGTTCGGGCCACAGGCCTTAGTAGATATGGCTCACAAGCTGAGAATAGAAAGTCCGCTGGATGCAGTGCCTTCACTTTGTCTGTGTGTTTCTGTCATTTCACTCTCAGA
>PLSN01000040.1 GCA_003165135.1 Bacteroidota bacterium | reverse complement strand
GGCAGTATGATGATGCGTGTGCGGCGGTTGGTCTGCATGTCCTCCGCATTATCGTTTGGTACTAGTTGGTTATACTCCCCGCGGCCTGCGGCTATGAGTTTATTGGGATCGACGGCATAGTCTTTTTGCAGTACGCGCACTACGCTCGTGGCGCGTTTGACACTCAGGTCCCAGTTGTCATCTATACAGTTGGTATGGATAGGATTATTGTCAGTATATCCTTCTACCATCACATCTACTTCAGGCCGTGAGGCTACGATGGAGGCTATCTTGCCCAGTACCTGCTTGGCCCTGTCGGTGATGGTATAGCTACCGGAGTTATACATCATTTTGTCAGAGAGGTTGATATATACTACTGTTTTGTCCACCTTGATGTCTACGTCTTTATCATCCAGGCCCTCTTTGAGCACACCTTTGAGATTTATTGCCAGTGCGAGGTTGATAGAGTCAGCCTTGTTTTTGGCAGCGAGCAGCATTTGTATGTACTGATCTTTGTCCTTTAGTTGTGACAGTGTCTGGCTGATATTGTCATTAGCACCTTTGGACAGTACGGTGAGGTCTCCCACCTGAGTGAGCTGCTTATCGCGCTGCGATTGGCAGTCGGCGAGTTGTGATTTGAGGAGGTTAAATTCATCACTCTTGCCGCCGAGCGAATTGCGCGACATAGCAAGGTCAGTCTCACAGCTACTCAGCCGGTTGGCGAGTTTATCCTTCTGGTCATTGCAGTCCTTCAGAGATTGTGACAACTGGCTCTGCATAGCCAGGTAATTTTTCTTGGTCACACAGGAACTCAGTGAAAGCAGGATCACTGCGGCGGTTATGGCAAATATTGATTTCATATATGTGGGATTTATATTGTTATTGACTTAATCATATTTTATAAAGTAAAATCCATGCCAATGGTATAAAGGGCTGTTAGAGGCTGATTTCCCCAATGATCGATAGTGGGGTGGGGAAAAAAGACCCCAAAAAGCTGGTTAATTCTCCCGAACAAAATTGCGCTACTTATGCTATAAGTATTTACACAATTCCGACTAAGAGTTACATGATTCACACACGCTACGGAGTCGTTGGTCTCCCCTCTGGTCGAAGATTCCATCCATAAGTGTTCGAAACATGCTGAAAGTGCCCGCTGTAAGCCGATTTACCACCCCTAACCCCTCTAAAACAGGAGGGGAACAATACAAAATACACCTTGGCTAGAGGTAAAACCGGCATGGCTGTTAGCTCTCCTCTTTGGATAAGGAGGAGCAGGGAGGTGGTTTGAATCTGCCGTCAGGTCTGCGTTTGAGCGTGGTTCCGAACACTTGTGGTTTTAAACTTAGACCAGTGTGTGTTTATTGCCGCTCCTTTTTATTTTTGCAAAAAACATTTTTATGAAGCTGCATATTTATGTGAACTACAAGGAAACCTGCCGTGAGGCGTTTCAGTTTTACGAAAAGCACCTCAACGGCAAACTTATATCCATGGCCACCTTTGGCGAAACGCCGCATGCCGCAGAACTGGCGAAAGAGCGGGAGGATAAAGTAATTCATGCCCGGATGGAGATAGGCGGAACAGTGCTGATCGGTGCTGACATTCCACACGCAGAACCTATGCGCAGCGCCTACCTTACTCTTATCATGGATAGCGCGTCAGAGGCCGAAAGTGTGTATGAGCTGCTGGCTGATGGTGGCCAAATATTTACAAAAATGCAACAAACCCCGTTTGCATCCAGGTACGCAGTGCTGCGCGACAGGTTTGGGACTTCATGGATGTTGCTACATCAGTGAAGGCAGTAGTATGCCAGGAGACGAGGATGAGTGACAAGTATTTTCTTTCCAAAACTACCCCGCATATTTTTACCTTCAGGCTATGAAATATTATGTCCTCATTTTCGTATGCCTGCTTCTCTCAGTAAGCAGTAATGCACAAACTACTGTCAGCATCATTGCGCCGCCTGGCCTCATGGATACATCTATCACTGCTGCGAGCATTGCGGATGTGCAGCAGCTCTTAGGTCAGGCATGTGGTTGTCGGGTCTCACTCAATGACCCCTCGGCAAAGGTGCTTATCAAACTACCATCGATCAACAGAGATTCCGCCTCTCGTTTAAACAGCTTTGCTCAAAAAGCAACCTATCCTTATCGGAATTTCCCGGCGCATAATTATACCTGGAGCATCAAAAAGATCAGCGGCCATCAGGTATATGAGTTGAGTGCCTCCTCCTGGCAGGGTGTCAGTTTTGGCTTGTATGGTTTATTGCAGGAGCATCTTGGTTTCAGGTTTTATCATCCGCGCGAGTCCGTCATACCTCATTGGACTGCTGGTTGGCCTGCAGAGGAGCGGGATATGACATTCAGCGGCGATCCCCTCTTTGACAAAAAAGGTTTTCACCTGCATACCCAGCATCCGCTGGAGCTGACTGAGCAGCTACTCGACCAGAATAGCCCCAATGCACTGGCAGACATCAGGCAATATATAGACTGGCTGGTGCGAAACGGGCAGAACTATTTTGAATTTTGCCTGCTGAATGATATCGACAGAAAACTATGGCCCGCACATGCCAAGGCCTTTGTCGATTATGCGCATAGCAGGGGCATACTGGCGGGAGCCGACATCTCACTGCATATGATACAGCAGAAATCTTTTCAACTATACAGCGGGCCTGTGAATCAAAAAAAGCAGATCGAAAAAAACCTGGAGTGGCTGCTGCAGGCCCACTGGGACTACCTGAGCATGGAGTTTTCGACTGCGGAATTTATAGCAGGTAATGCCAGTAAGAAAACTGAACTAAGGCAATATATCATTAGCTGGCTCGCGGAGCACAGTCAAACAAAACTCACAGGCCGGCAGCATGTAGTAAAGCATGTCAATGAGGTAAGCACTGAGCATAAAAATACCAACCTTGACCAGGCGGCACTGGCACTCGACAAACAACGCGGCGTGCTGGTGCATACGGTGATGTTCTACGATATGACGGAACCCAATGCACCTGTGTATGAAAATAAAAATCAGCGGCACCAGTTTGAGTTTCTGCTCGACCAAATGAAAGAGCGCGAGACATGGTACTATCCTGAGTCGGCATACTGGATCACCTTTGACAATTCGGTGCCGATGTTTCTGCTGCCCTATCTGTCGGCTCGACTGAGTGATATCGATACCTGCGTGAAGTATGGCGTACCGGGCCATCTGACCTTTAGTTCGGGGTGGGAGTGGGGCTATTGGTTGTTTGACTGGAGCATCGCGCGCTGGAGCTGGCAGTATAGCTATGATGGTAAAGCGGAGAAACGCACACCTGCCATGTATGCTCATCAGGTGAGCAATGATGCTGACGCCAATGCACTGAACAAAGGCCTGAACCTGCAGCAACAATACCTGAAAGACGGCGACCTGATGCGATGGATGACCGCGATGACGATCACAGACGAACTAAATATCAAGGGCCTCAACAATGCCTATGAGCCCCGCCCGCAGTGGTCGTATAAATTTCTGGAAGGCAAGGCCGGTGATAGTATCATAACACAGGTACAGCAACATATATTGCCGGAGCTGAAAGGCTTCGCTGATAAGACGGCAGCGCTCATACGAGATATGCCTCCCGCTAAAGACTCAGTGGCAAATGAATGGGCTGATGGTATCGAGATAACAGGACTACGCGCGCTGCACAGGTACTATACACTGCAATATATCCTGGAGCGGCGAGAGGCAGCTATACATAAACAACATTTCAGTGGTGATTCATTATTGCAAAAAGCCACTGAGGTCCGAGCACAGGCGCAGCAGATCGTAAACCGCCGTCAGCTGCATTACCGCTATCCGCTTTCGTCCATTGCTGCCCGGCGATGGGACCATACCTCGTATCATTTCGGGTATTTATACATGGCCAGCGATCTGCACTTCTGGCTGCGCGAAGAAGAGCAGGCCCGCAGAAATAATTATCATCCATTCTTTATGAACGTATGGAATATATGGAGGATAGCAGGGATCATCAAGTAGGATGGATGATACGATTCATGCTAGGAGGCTTGAACCAGCCGGTTAAATCCTTTAACTTCGCATCATGTACAAATTCATTTTAATCGCCTGCACTGCTATTATTTTTAGTGCCTGTACCCAGCATAAGGTCAAGGTTTCAGACCCGAACGCCGAGGACTTTCAGGTTTTCTATAGACGTTTTTACAGCGACAGTATCTTTCAGATGTCGCGCATCAAATTTCCGCTGACCGGGCAATGGGCAACGATAGTTGATTTCGGCGAAAAAAGGGAATTCTATAATCGTACCTGGACGAAAGACAACTGGACACTGGAAAAAGCGCCCGACTATTCTGACAGGGCATATACCTATAAAATAAGTTATCGTCTCGATACGGTGGTCGACCAGATGTATGTGACCCATACTGATTTCTCTGTAAGCAAGTTTTTTGTACTGGACAAAGGCAAGTGGTACCTCAAATTTTATACAGCCAGTACTTCTTTGTGAATTTTTTTTTGTGGTTAGTTCAGCAACAAATAAAGTCGGGGAGTGCTAACTGACTTTGGCATTCCTACGTAGGTCTTTCAGGAAGTCTGAGGCAAAAATAAAATCGAAAAGTTCTCCGTCGGTGATCTTCATGATCTCATCGCGGTTTCCCTCCCAGTATTTCAGTCCTTCATGCAGGAATACCACATGATCGCCTATGCCCATCACGGAGTTCATATCATGTGTATTGATCACTGTGGTCATCTGGTATTCTATTGTGATCTCTTTGATCAGAGCGTCTATGACCAGTGATGTCTTTGGGTCGAGGCCGGAGTTTGGCTCATCACAAAAGAGGTATTTTGGATTGAGCACTATAGCGCGGGCTATGCCGACGCGTTTCTTCATGCCACCGCTGAGCTCACCGGGGAACTTCTTATTGGTATTGACCATATTGACTCGTGAGAGGCAGGAGTTGACCTGCTGGAGTTTCTCCTCAGATGTCATGGTCGTAAACATATCGAGCGGGAAGCGGATATTCTCCTCTACTGTGAGTGAATCAAACAGTGCACCACCCTGAAAGAGCATGCCGATCTCGCGGCGTATCATCTTGCGCTCTTTGAAGTTCATTTTAGTGAAAGAACGTCCGTCATACAGCACATCACCTGTATTCGGTTCTATGAGCCCGACCATGGTTTTGAGGAGCACGGTCTTGCCGCTGCCGCTTTTGCCGATGACCAGATTGCATTTGCCTTCTTTAAAGGTCGCAGAGATACCCTTGAGCACTGATTGCTCACCAAAAGATTTCGTTATGTCTTTGACCTCTATCATTCTTTTAATTAATAATGAATAGTGAATAATGAATAATGTAATACCAACGACGCTGCATCAGAGAATAACCTGTCAGCTTTTGTATTTCATTTTCAAATGATCCCTTTTCAAATTATTAATTCTTAATTATTCATTATTAATTCTGCGCTATCCCCCGCTATCCAGCAGGAAGAATGCGATAAAAAAGTTTACGATGATCAATACGATACTGCTGTATACCACTGCCTGCGTGCTGGCCTTGCCGATCTCCAGTGCTCCGCCTGATACGGTATAGCCCTTATAGCAAGGCACCGATGCGATGATAAAGGCAAATGCAAGGCACTTGATGAACATCACTATCACGTCCCAGTTTTTCATATCATCCTGTAGTCCACGTATGTACTCTGCAGTCGTAAAAAAATTGCCCAGTACCCCTCCTGCCCAGCCACCTATGATACCGAGAAAGACCGCTATCACGATCAGCATCGGCACTACGACCATCGCTGCCAGTATCTTAGGCCCTACGAGGTATGAGCGGGTATTGACACCCATGATCTCATAGGCATCTATCTGCTCTGAGATGCGCATACTGCCGAGTTCGGTGGCGATGTTAGATCCGACCTTGCCGGCCAGCAGCAGGGCGGTGATGGTAGGTGCGAGTTCGAGGATGAGGCCCTTGCGGACTATGGAGCCCATCCACCACATCGGTACGAGGCCGATACTCTTCAGCTGATAGGAAAACTGCACCGCAGTCACCGCACCGATAAAGGTCGAGATGATCGCTATGATGGGCAGTGAGCCCACGCCTATGTCTGCCATCTGGCGGAACGTCTCCTTGCTGTACATGGCTGCTTTTTCGGGTTTCGAAAACGCATGACGTATCATGATCAGGTATCCGCCTATTTCTTCGAGGAATGTCATATAAGTGCGCTAAGATAGTTTTTTATCTTAAAGACGTATAGGGGCTTTACCCCCAAACCCCCTAAAGGGGTCTTTAATACATTCGTTCGCTGACTGTTAAGCCCCCTTCAGGAAGCCTGCCTGCCGGTAGGCATGGTTTCGAGGGCCGAATTCTATTCCTTCCCTTTCGACCGATATGCCAAAGTAAATAATGTTCTTGGAGAAAAATCTCAACCACAGCGCAGATTTAGAATTTATCAAACCTTACATCTGGACAAAATGCAGACGCAATAAGTCCTGACAGTATACGTTAGGGTGATGAATTTTTAAAACTAAAACTGATCATCATGAAAAACCTGCTGTCATTTTCATCCGTCTTTGCCATGCTGCTAATTATTTCCCTGGGTGCCTGCAAGAAATCAAGCCCTCCCATTGATTGCTTTGCGGCCATACCTGACTCGGCCTTTGTGGCGCAGCCCATATCCTTCATCAGTTGTAGCAAAGGCGCAAATACTTATTTGTGGAACTTTGGCGATGGTACTACTGCTACTACAGATTCTGCTGTACACAGCTACACCGCTGCCGGGGTCTATCACGGTAGTCTCACTACATCAAACGGACAAAGCAGCACCAAGGCATTTACCATCACGGTGACCAATAACCCGAACGGGTATTTTACTTTTGCCGGCAAAACATTTTTCCCCGCAAGTTGGGATAGCATGTATCATCTTGAACTTCAGTTTAATGTTATTGCTGATTCCACAGGTATAGCTTTCGGCTTTAATCCATCTTTGCCATATACTTCAGGGCCATATTATATTTCAGGCTCTCCATACATTGGAGGAGTATTGCCGGGACAGGTAGATATAAGCTGCTCACCGAGACCTAACACCTTATACTCGTCGAGCTATAGCAATGCCAATAAACAAGTAACCGTAACGTTACTACCGGGTGGCTTGCTAAACCTTACCGCTACTAATGTTGAAATGGTCAATTATTATGCGCCCTATGACAGCATGCCTATATCATTCAATGTCACAACGACGCAATAGGCCGTTGAGAATATCTGCGTTACCAATTATGATAATGGGATACAAGCTATTCCTTCACCAGCTTCCCCGTCCAGCCATTGTCATCTTGTATGACCTCGATGAAATACAATCCAGCTGCCTGGTTAGAAATGTCTAGTGTGAATTTTTCGCCTGATTGATTTGTTTTTTCTATCAGCACCTGTCCTGTCAGGTCGAGCAGTCGGATGGTAGCATTGGATAGTGTTTGTCCGGATGAGATGGTGACAAAATTATTAGAAGGGTTTGGTGAAAGTTTGATATTTGCAGCGCTGATCTCATTGATGCCTGTAGGATAACCGTATCTGGCTACATACTGATGGCCCGAAGCATTTGTGAATAAGCCTGCTGCATATATATTGCCCTGCACGTCGGAGCTCAGTGCGAGTATGGTCGAGTCTGCACTGAGGGCATTCAGTCCTCCCAGCTCCGTCCATGTGCCGGCATTCCATTTGGCTACATAGTGATATCCGCTTGAGTTAGTGAACCATCCTCCAGCATAGATATTGCTATCCGGATCACTGCACAGGGCGAATATTGAGCCCGCATAGCCATAGTTGGTCTGTAGAGTATCGGAGTATACTAATTCATTCCAGCCGAATTGGTTTGCTACATCTACAAATGGCCTGCCGGTAAAACCGAGAAACCCGCCTGCCGCATAGAGTGTGCCGGATGGGTCGGTGCAGAAACTATTTATGGGCCCCTCCGGCCCTATGAACATGTCAGTCGGCAGCTCAGGCCAGGTGCCGGTAGTGGCAGTATCGCGAGCGTATACCCCGACTTCCATATCGGCCCCATTCACTATAGTACCTGCGGCATAGATCACACTGCCTCCCGCAAGGGTATCATAGCTATAGCTGCACATAGTATTGATCAGGCCTGAGTCTATATAGTAGTCAGTAAAGGTAGATGTACGCGGGTCCCATTTATTCACGTATGCATTTCTTGCATTTGCATTGGAGTTGAAATCGAAATATTGATAATAGTCAGCGTAATAAATATTGCCACGGGCGTCGCTGCAGATAGCGGTCTTAGGAAATGTATCCAACTGCCAGGGCAAGCCGAGTACACCCCATGAGGTGCCATTATAGACCGCTACATAAGTCAAGCATCCGAACATACTGGTGCATGTATCATAGGTGAAAGAACCTATGGCATATATATTGCCCGATGGATCGCTGCATATGCCTGTGATATTGCCATTGGCTGCCAGTGCATTCGCTCCACCCAGTTCGCTCCAACTTGTTCCATCATATTTGGCTACATAATAATGACCTGCGGCATTCGTGAACTCACCTGCGGCATAGATATTACCTGAAGGATCTTTGCATATAGTATTGATTGGGTTATTTGCCCGCAGTGCATCCGCCCCACCCAGTTCTGTCCAGCTTTGCGCCTGGACCTGATATGCTGATAGCAGGGCCATAGCGGCTGTCAAAATGTAAATGATCTTTTTCATGTTGTTGGTTTTAGGTGTATAAGGTAAGATTGTTTTTCAATTTAGTTGCATTGCCGGTATCTATTCTATAGCCACCATGTTTTTATTGGATGCTTGTCTTGCTCCCATATCGGCGCGTAACTTAGTTCCGTAACAAGAATCCGCAGCACGGAGGTGACATCCGCGCTGGTGAGAGGGTTTGAAGGGTATTATTCCTTCACCAGCTTGCCCGTCCATGCATTCCCACCTTGCAGCACTTCGATGAAATATAATCCTGCAGCGCGATTAGAAATGTCAAGCGTGAATTTTGAACCCGACTGATTTGCTTTTTCTATCAGTACCTGTCCTGTGAGATCTACTAATCTGACAGTGGCATCTGAAAAATTTTGTCCCGATGAGATGGTGACTAAATTATTAGCTGGATTTGGTGAAAGTTTAAGTGCGCCTGCCGCAGAGAGTTCATCGATGCCGGCGGGGAATCCGTATCGTGCCACAAAAGACCTACCCGTAGAATCGGTGAATGTACCTGCAGCATATATAATGCCTGACCTGTCAGTGCAGATACTCTTGATAGCAAGATTAGCACGCAGGTCATTACTGCCCGCCAGTTCGCTCCATGAGCTATTCGTATACCGGGCCACATATTCCCAGCCATCCACATCATAAAAAATACCCCCGGCATAGACTGAGCCCGATGCATCAGTGCAGATGGCATCGATCTCCTGATTGACCCCCATACCCAGAGCAGCTCCAGGTTCAGACCATACCGCACCATTATATTTGGCTACATATTCATTGCTGTCCGCATCGGTGAATATTCCCCCTGCATAGACGTTTCCGGCCAGATCGGCAGAGACGGTGTATATTTCATCATTGGCAGCCAGACTATTGAGGCCGCCCACCTCTACCCATGCCGAACCGTTGTATTTGGCTACGTAATAATTATTCAAAGAGTTGAGAAAATTTCCCGCAGCATAGATATTGCCTGAGGTATCGGTGCAGATGGTGTTGATAGTAGCATCTGCAGACAGTGCATTCGCGCCGCCCACTTCGCTCCATGAGCTGCCGTCGTATTTGGCCACGTAGCGATTGTTTGAAGCATTGGTGAAAATACCGGCTGCGTAGATATTGCCCGACTTATCGCTGCATATACTTTTTATAGAGCCGTTAGCCGCCAGTGCATTCAGACCACCGAGTTCTGTCCAGGATGTGCCATCGTATTTGGCCACATAGTAATTGTCCGAACTGTTTATGAACTCCCCTGCCGCGTAGATATTGCCCGCCGGATCACTGCATATACTGAATATCATATCCCTGATCTGCAGATTGCCCAATACGCCCCATGATGTGCCGTTGTACTTGGCTACATAAGGGAAATGCGTGGAATCTGTAAACTCCCCTGCCGCATATATATTGCCCGAGGCATCGGTGCAGATGCTAAATATAGTGCCATTGGCAGCGAGGCTATTTACGCCCCCGAGTTCACTCCATATCTGGGCATGAGTTCCGGACTGTAATAGGAAGAATAAAATGGATAAAAGGCCGAGTATTTTTCTCATAGCAGATTTATGAGCAATGATAATAAAAACTAATCATTCCTTCGCGACTGCCTATCCGCCATGATGGTGTTTCTCACCAACATGCCTGACGTATATCATATTGTGGGAGAAAACTCCATAAGTGTTCGGAAGATTTAAAAGTATTGCTATTATTGAGTCGCA
>PLSN01000232.1 GCA_003165135.1 Bacteroidota bacterium | reverse complement strand
GGACACTAGGGTGTGGATCTGTCACAAGACCAGCCACAGGTGTAATAGGTGTAATCAATTTTTAGTCGTAGCTAAAATTATCCCTATAGATTTTGCGGAATGCCAATAACACGCCCGTCAAAATGATTCCAACCGATACCGTATAGGCTATTATATTAGTATCTATGAACCATAGCGAAGTATATTCGTAAGATTGGTTTGGATAAGATTTATTTAAAATCACTTTAGTCTGATCACCTTTTGAAAAAAGATGATCCGTGCCTTTTCCTGAAATTGTAAATGTTTTGCTTTCATATTGAAACTGAATAACCGGAAATATAATAGAATACCCATGGCGGCCCCCACCCCCATTACTTTTCATATTATAATCTACAACAGTTCCGTTTATAACTATGGGATTTATCAGGATAAATAAAGCTTTGCAAAAAGAAATAAAAATCAGTGCAGAAGTCATTAGAGCAATAACCATGCGAAAATGCTTAGCGCAGTATATCATTAGCTTTTGCGAGAACGATTTCTCATAGACCATAGTAGCTTATCTTTTTACTAAGATATTAACTTCCTGTCCAATAGAACAAGCATCCCGCTCGCTCCTATTACTCAAGTGCTATGCTATAAATGATATCAATGCTATCAAAATCAAAAAGCCCACTAGGTCGGAAAATGGAAATTAATTTTTAATCAGCTATTTTTGCATGATCAGTATAAACACGATGCATGTGCCCTCTCCCGCTTGTCCTTCGTAGGAAAATATCATAGCTTTCAAGCATGAAAAGAATTCTCTTCTTACTTACCATGTATTTATTGGTCTGCCAGATATCAATGGCGCAGACTCCTCAGCGTTACAGAGATATTGTTTTTCATGAGCTGAAGATGGACAGCGTGCTATACAGCACACCGGGCGGTAAGCCACAGTATATGGATGTGTACCAGCCTTCGGAAGATACTGCCTCATTGAGGCCTCTGGTCATACTCGCACATGGCGGGTCATTTATGCATGGCTCCAGGCATTCCCATCTCATATCGGTGATCTGCCGCGAGCTTGCTATGAGGGGCTATGTGGCGGTGAGTATAGATTACAGGCTTTCCCGACTGCTGAACATGGCAGCAAAGCGAAGCGCTTACAAAGAAATAATAAAAGCTGTCGCCGACGGACGCAACAGTCTGCGCTGGTTCATGCTTGATGCTGCTAAAGGCAATACCTATCGCATAGACAAGAGCAAAATGTTTTTCGGGGGCAGCAGTGCGGGTGCGATACTGGCCGAGCAGCTCGCATACATCGACAGCGCTAATGAGTGCTCAGGCGTGCTGTGCAAAGTGGTCAATAAATACCTGCCTGATTCAGCCGCATTACCACCCCATGCTATACGTGGCTGTATAAGCCTGGCAGGTGCGATGCTTGACACGACACTCATTGGCCCCGGTCAGCCTGCACTCCTGCATATACAGGGCGATGCTGACCATGTCGTGCCTTATACCAATAAGCGTGCCGTCAAAGGCCTTGCACCCTTCAGGCTCGCAGGGCTTGGTGCCAGCAGGCCGAGATATGTTTCGCAGCGGCTTGACTTTTCGGAGTATGTATTCCATGACTCAGGCCATACTCCCTGGGACTATGACAGAGATGCACTCAAAATAGTAATACAGCAGATGCTTGACTTTCTGAATCGGGAGATGAAATAAAAGCAAGAAACAAAGCCTGGCAGCAACCCTCTAAANNAAGTTTACCATAGCACGGATAATGGAAGAGTCCCGCATCGATGAGGTGATCGGGGAGTTCGTCACGCTCAAAAAGCGCGGGGCGAGCCTGATAGGCAATTGCCCTTTTCACAATGAAAAGACGCCTTCATTCAACGTCTCCGTGTCTAAGGGTATATATAAATGCTTCGGCTGCGGCAAGGCTGGCAATGTCGTGACCTTCCTGATGGAGCAGCAGCAGATGACCTACGTCGAGGCGCTGAAATTTCTCGCCAAGAAATACAACATCGAGATCGTAGAGGAGCAGGTCAGTGAGGAAAAGAAAAAAGAAGAAGAAGAAAAACAATCGCAGACCGAGAGCATACTTATAGCCAATGCCTTTGCACAGCGATTCTTTACTGATTATTTATTGCACAATGAAAAAGGTGGCATAGGGCTGGCATACTTTAAGGAGCGCGGCTTTAGCAATCAGATGATAGAGAAGTTCCAGCTGGGCTTCTCGCCTGAGAGCGGTACCGAGCTGACCGAAGCAGCGCTAAAGGCAGGCTATCAGCTCGACATTCTCAAGAAGGCAGGGCTTACTTCATCCAAGGAAAACTCTAAGTACGATTTCTTTCGCAATCGGGTGATGTTCCCCATACATAGTATGCAGGGCAAGGTGATAGCCTTTGGCGGGCGTATCATGATCAAGGATGAGAAAGCGCCGAAGTATGTCAATACTCCCGAGAGTGATGTCTATGTCAAAAGCAAGATACTCTATGGCATCTATCAGGCGCGCAATGACATCCGCAAACAGGATGAGTGCCTGCTCGTAGAGGGCTACACCGATGTCATATCATTAGTGCAGTCAGGTATAGAGAATGTGGTCGCATCGAGCGGCACAGCGCTGACCACTGACCAGATACGCCTTATCAAACGCCAGACGCACAATGTGACCATGCTCTATGATGGTGACGCTGCGGGTATCAAAGCTGCACTGCGCGGCACAGACATGATACTCGAAGAAGGCATGAATGTGCGTGTCGTGATACTGCCCGATCAGGAGGACCCGGATTCATTCGTGAGAAAGATGGGCTCGACGGAGTTCTCAAAATACATCAAGGACAATAGGAAGGACCTCATACTTTTTAAGACTTCATTGTTCGCAGAAGAAGCCAAGAACGACCCGATCAAAAAAGCAGAACTGATACGCGACATCGTGCAGTCTATCGGCAAGGTCCCCGACCCCATCCAGCGAAGCATATATACACAGCAGTGCTCAGAGCGGTTTGGGATGCAGGAGCAGATACTGATCTCTGAGGTCAATAAGATCCGTCGTGCGCGAGCCAAGGAAGAACATAAAGAGGACATCGCTCCGCAGATCGAGGCACAGGATTTTTCCGCCAATGCCAAGGTGCATCATGAGCAACTGAAGCCTACCATACAGACGGTAGAATTCGTCGAGCGCGATATTGTGACCGCGCTGATGGAGTATGGTACATGGGATATCCTACTGGGCGATGACCAGACAGAGAGCGCGACCAAGTTTATACTGGAGGATATGGAGGGAATAGAGTTTCAGTCGCAGTATAAATTTGTCTACGACTATATCAAAAGTGAATATGATGCGGGCAGGGTGCATGAGCCCAACCACTATACCATGAATACCGACCCTGAGATCAGCAGTATGGCGATAAAACTGCTCACGGATAATTCATACGACGGACAAAGCCCCGGCTGGTGGAGAAAATTTGAAGTAGTGCTCCCGGACAAAGAACGAACCTATCAGAAAAACATCATCTCCGCTACCATGCGCCTCAAGCAGCTCAAAAACCTCGAAACACTCAAGAAAGTAGAGGACATGATGCGCGATGAGAAGGATGAAGAGAAACTCCTCAGCCTCATGGGGAAACACAAGGCCCTGATGGAGCAGAAAAAAGATTTTGCCAAGGCTACAGGCACTGTGATCTACAGGCCGTTATAGAGTTTTCCATTATTTTAAACTAAAAAATTCAACTTTCATTTAAATAGCCTATTTTTATAAAATATGTTTAAACACTAGTCGTCTATACAACTGATTTTATAACCAAAAACCAAAAGACATGAATATTGCAATCTGGATCATTCAAGGGATACTCGCAGCTATGTTTGGCATGGCGGGTGTCATGAAATCGACTCAACCGATCGAAAAACTGGCTGAAAAAATGCCTTGGGTCAATGATTTCTCGCCTGGCATTGTAAGGCTGGTAGGTATTTCAGAACTGCTCGGTGCTGTCGGACTGATAGTGCCATGGGCTTTAGGCATACAGCCGATATTGACCCCGAT
>PLSN01000203.1 GCA_003165135.1 Bacteroidota bacterium | reverse complement strand
CAAACCAAGCCCAAACCCCTTCACATAGTGTATATATCCGGTAGGGACGCGGTAAAACTTCTGAAATATCATTTTCTGGTCCTCTTTGGATATTCCGATGCCATTGTCCTGAAACGATATCGTCACACCTTTATTGCTGCTTCGGGTAGATAGGGTTATTCTCAGTTCACTATCCTTGCGGTATTTGATAGCGTTTTCCAGAATATTATAGAAAACATTGGTCAGGTGCGNNCTTATCACCACGTATAATGTCATTCTTTGCATCCAGATGGCGGATCATTTCACCATTTTCGCTGTTAATTCTGAGTGATAGTGAGTCTGAAATGTCTGTCAGTAGTTCATTTACATGTATATCTGTGATATTGAGCTTGAATTCGCCTTTGTCATATCGCGCTACTTGCAACACATTCTCGATATGTCCGCTAAGTCGTTTATTTTCCTCTTCTATGATACCTGAGTAGCGTTTGATCTTCTCCGGGTCTGCCAGTATCTTTTCATTTTTCATCATCTGTGTGGCCAGAGAGATAGATGCCACAGGAGTTTTAAACTCATGGGTCATGTTATTGATAAAATCAGTCTTGAGAGAGTCGAGTTTCTTCTGTCTGTATATAATAAAGAAAGAAGTGCCAAATGCTCCCGCGATGATAAAGATAAAGGTGAGGGTAGTGGCCAGCATGATCCACATGGACTGAAATAGGTAGTTCTTCTTATTTGGGAAATACAGGATCAGTATGCCTGAATTCTTATACAGATCATTTGCGAAGAGCTGCATAGAATAGTAATTGACCGTTTCAGCCTTAGGGACATCTTTCAGCGTGCCAAATACCGGTACATGCGAGAAGTGGTCAAAAACTGCGTAGCGATATGGGGTCTTGATGCCTGCTTCTCTCAGTTCCTGATCTATGAGGTTATTGATACGCGCTGAGTCCAGCCGGTCACGCAGGCATTTATCATCCAGCATGAACTTCACCGCCAGGTCCTCAAACAGGTGGTTGTATTTCTTAAATTGCTCCTCTATCAGCTTCTTCTCGCGCTCATTGTTATTAGTCACTGTGACATTATCTAGCTTAGTCTCGCCGAGGTGTCCCTGGTGCTCCTGCAGATAGGTGACTGTTCCTATGAACTTTGACACAAAAGCCCCGGATGTATCACTGAATGCAAACTTGATCGCATGCTGTCCGGTAGAATCCACTAGTCGTACATTGTTGTTCAGGCTTTTGAGCGCCTGCAGGGTGTCATACATTTTATTGATCGCAGTGGGATATCCGGCATTGTGAAAGTAATTATCAGCCTCATTCATCTCCAGGGACTGTGCCACCTGATTCATGGCCTGATACACCCCCTGGTCAAAACGGTCCTCACGCAGGCTGTAGCTCTGCCAGATCCAGCCCACCTGGATCGCAACCAAGCCCAACAGTACTATACAGGTGGCAGCTAGGACGATATTGATATTGCGGAGATTCATAAAAACCCGAAAGTAGCGCTTTTAGCCATAAGCCCCTCATTTGCTTAACAGAACTTAACCTATGGGAAGACTATTACCGGTAATGAGAGTCAAGAAATAGTCGGAATATGATCAAACGCAAAAATACGGATAAATAAATATTTTTTTGTATTTCAACCTAGTGGGGTTTTTCATTCTGATATCATTGATATCAGATCAGCCGTTCAGAAAACAATTTCCCCGCCTGTTTTGTGGTGATGATTTGCTAAACACAATGTCGGGAACCTGATTTTTGTATCATTTTTCATATTTTCATAGTACAAATAGAAAACAAAATGAATAAACTAATAGTGCTGGCCCTCGTGGTGGTCAGCTTTTCCTCTTGCAAACCCAAAACAAATTCGACAACAGCCAATGACTCATTTCAACTCAGCGGGAAACTGGCAGGTCTGGGCAATGATACAATACTTCTCATACACCGCACCGATGAGACTACGATCACTGATACAGCCATCGCAAAGAATGATTCGTTTTCCTTCACAGGCAAATGTCCGGAGGCGAGAACATATATACTACAGTGGTACAGAAAAGGCGATAGGCGCAGAAAGGAGCTCTTTATCGAGAATATGCCGATCACAGTCTCAGGTAATGCAGATAGTGTGGAGGGAATCACTGTCAGCGGTTCGCCGATGCAGAAAAAATATGAGGAGTTTCTGACTCAGGTAAGATCACTTGATGAGAAGATGGACTCTTTGAGCAAAGTAGCAAACAGCAAGGCTGAGGGCGCGCTCAGTGAAAGTGACAAAAAGCTTATGGCTGCTATCGATACCGCCTATGACAAGCTGGACGCGGAGAAAAAGATAATAGCGGGTAAGTTTATAGCACTCAACCCTGCCAGCCATGTATCCTCATTTCTGGCATTACGTAGTTTTGCTATCGAACCAGTTGTAAGCAGATTGGATAGTATCTTCAAGTCGCTGGACAGCACTGTCCAAAATGGCTATTACGGCAAACAGCTGAATGGGCTTATCTCATCGCTACGACTGACTGAGATCGGCTCGCCTGCGCCATCATTCAGCCTGCCTGACACCAGCGGCAATCCTGTCTCTCTGGACTCATACAAAGGCAAAGTGCTATTAGTGGACTTCTGGGCATCATGGTGTGTGCCATGCCGCCATGAGAACCCTAACGTGGTCAAAGCATACCAGAAGTTCCACCCAAAAGGATTAGAGATACTGGGCGTTTCGCTGGATGAGAAGCGCGATAGGTGGATAGCAGCCATTATCAAAGACAATCTCTCCTGGCAGCATGTATCAGACCTGAAAGGCTGGAATAATAGTGCCGCCAAAGNNTACGCGATCCGCTCTATACCCAACAACTATCTGATAGGTAAGGACGGCAAGATCATAGCCAAAGGCCTGCATGGGGATGAACTGACGAAGAAACTGGAAGAAGTTTTGAAATAAGTCCTGATATTCCCAATAAAATGTATTGTCTCTGGTCGATATACTAACTACTAGTGTCTATTCGCTATATTTGACCCCGCCTGTCAGAGTATCCACAGGCATTAATTAAGAATATGGGTTTTTTCGAAGATCGTTTTGGCGCACATGNNCTACTTTATGCTCGTGCTGAGCTTTACCGCGGCGCTTTTATCTTTTGTATCATATTGCTTTGCAGAGTTTAAAAAATCACCCGATGACAAGCACTCATGGCAAAATCTGGGCAGGGTGACATTTGTTGTACATGGTTTTGCTATCCTGTCGATCTTTGTTTTGCTTTTTGTGATGATATTGAACCATTGGTTTGAATATCACTATGCCTGGCACCACTCGTCGAAAGAACTCCCGATGAAATACATCATCTCCAGCTTCTGGGAAGGGCAGGAGGGGAGCTTCCTGCTTTGGCAGTTCTGGCTGGTGGTATTAGGATTAGTCGGGATACGCAGTCTGCGTGACTGGGAGAGCCCGGTCATGGGCATGACAGCGCTCACGCAGGTGTTTCTCGGATCAATGGTGATAGGCATCAATATACTCGGTCATCATATCGGTAGCAATCCATTTGTACTACTCAGGAATGAGCTGGTGCAGGCTCCGATTTTTCAGAGGCCTGAGTATCTAGGTATGATAGTCGACGGCAATGGACTGAACCCCTTGCTCCAAAACTACTGGATGACCATTCACCCGCCGGTGTTGTTTTGCGGTTTTGCATCAGCGCTTTTCCCTTTTGCGTTTGTTATCGCAGCACTTATCAGAAATGACTATACAGGCTGGATCAAACCTGCCTTACCCTGGGTATTGTTTAATGTGGGTGTGCTCGGCACCGGTATCCTGATGGGTGGTGCATGGGCATATGAATCGCTGAGTTTTGGCGGTTTTTGGGCTTGGGACCCGGTGGAGAATATGTCATTAGTTCCGTGGCTATTCATTGTCGCAGGTCTTCACCAGCATTTGGTGTTCAAATACACTAAGCATGGCATATTCAGCACATTTCTATTTTACATTCTAGGGTTTTGCATGGTACTGTATTCGACCTTCCTGACCCGCAGCGGTATACTGGGCGATACATCAGTACATGCATTCACAGACCTTGGCATGACAGGACAGTTGGTCATTTACCTGTTTGCATTCCTGATACCATCTTTCGCTTTATTGGTTTACCGATATAGGCAGCTACCATCTGTTGACAAAGAAGAAGAATTGCTCTCCCGCGAGTTCTGGATGTTTATCGGATCGCTGGTATTGTTGTTCTCTGCTGTACAAATGACATTTACGACTTCCATCCCTGTATGGAATATCCTGATCCGTGACTGGCTGCACCTGACCGACAAAAAGATAGCTCCACCGGCTGACCTGATCGGGCATTACAATAGTATACAAGTATGGCTAGCTATACTCGCAGGTATAGGCACTGCACTGATACAGTTTTTTGCATATAAATCAAACAGGCTGCCATCGACGATCAAATGGGCTTGGTACTCGCTGGGCATAGCGTTCATACTGAGTATCGGCATAGCTTATGGAATGAGAGTCGACTTTCTTATCAGTACTTCTATCAAAGACCATCATTTCAAATTTATCTCTCCATATTACCTTATGCTTTTCGCCGGGCTATATGCTGTCATAGCAAATCTGGCCTATATATTTGTCATATTGAAAGGCAATATCAAACTGGCAGGCGGCGCTATCGCTCACTTTGGTTTCGGGGTATTTCTGGTGGGCGTTTTGCTTTCACAGAATAAAAAAGAAGCTATCTCTCTCAATACGGCCGGCGTGAACTTCGGAAAAGACTTCAGCAACAAGGACCTGGCGGAGAATATGCTCCTGATGCGCGACTCTACCTATAAGATGGGCGACTATGAGGTCAGCTACAGGGGCTTCAAACCACAAAAGCCTAATAGCCTATATGAAGTGCATTATATCAAGAGAAATAAAGACGGCACGATAGCCGAGGAATTTTCGCTCTTCCCGAATGCACAGATCAATCCCAAGATGGGTATGCTGGCCAATCCTGATACCAAGCACTACCTGACTAAGGATGTTTTCACGCACGTATCATCTGTGCCGGACAATACCAAACTCAAGGACAAGACCACACAATATGATGCCGGGGTAGGAGATACATTCTATACAAAAAAGAATTACATCGTCTTTCGGGGAATGGACCCGAAACCGCCTGTACCGGATGGCTATGATATGAAAGGCAAGGTCGCTGTAGG
Organism: Bacteroidota bacterium; assembly: GCA_003165135.1. Taxonomy (GTDB): domain Bacteria; phylum Bacteroidota; class Bacteroidia; order Chitinophagales; family LD1; genus UBA1941. Next base: position 2,117 of record PLSN01000203.1, on the reverse strand, counting down.
TGCCAAACTAGCTATCAAAACTCTCGATGGGATGGAAGTCGAGGCAGAGCCAATATATGTCATCAATATGCAGGACAATAGCGTCTCTACAGCAGCCTACGAAAATCAGGACCTGGCATTGGGTATCAATATCGGAAGAATAAACCCCGAGAATAAGAAGTTTACTTTTGTCGTGACTGAGAAGGAACTCTCATCTGACTTTATCATCATGAAGGCCATCGTTTTCCCATACATCAAGCTCGTATGGCTCGGTGGTATCATAGCATTCCTAGGAATATTCCTGAGTATGTACAGACGTTTTACTGAGAATAAAGCTCAGGCTGCCTGATCTACTTTTTCATCAAGCGTGATAGATATACCAGTATACATGCTCCGATGAAGGCGGTCACCAGTTCACCCACATGGCCGGGTATAGGAGCGATCTGAAGTGCGCCGAATAGCCAGCTGCCCAGCCATCCTCCGACTATACCTACTATGATATCCACGATGATCCCGAAACCTTCGCCTTTGAGGGCCTTGCCGGCCAGGAATCCTGCCAGTCCGCCGATGATCAGATATAGGATGAGGTGCATAATGTTTGTTTTAGCTGTTACAATATAATACTCCAAATATAGTATTAAAGAGTACATTTCATATTTTCGGGCTATGGCAAAGATCACCCTTATAGGTTCGGGCAAAACTGCAACAGCTCTCGGCAAAGCTCTATCGCAGGCAGGGCATGAGTTTGTGCAGGTATGGAGCAGGACTGAAGCCAATGCAAAAGAACTCGCGGAAAAAATAAATGCCGCTGCCACTGCTGATCTCTCCGCCATCGATGCTAGTGCAGATATTTATATCATAGCGGTCAAAGATGATGCTATATCGGAAGTAGCAAAGCAGCTTCATATCGGAAATAAAATAGTCGCCCACACATCAGGTATTAAATCCAAGGAGCTACTAACGNNCCAAAGAATCTGTAACTGACTTCAAAACTGCTTTGATGATGGTAGAAGGCAGCAATATGGAAACATCCAATACATTATTATCTCTGGCACATACTATATCCGATAATGTAAGAATAGTCGCTGAAAAGCAGCGCCAGTCCCTGCATCTGGCGGCGGTATTCGCACACAATTTTACGAATCATATGTACGTTATAGCAGAGAAGATACTGACAGATAAAGGTCTGAAGTTTGGTGACCTGAGGCCATTGATAGCAGCTCATATTGCCAATGTACAGCAGCTTTCACCGGCTACGCTTCAGACAGGTCCGGCTATCAGACATGACAGCACGACCATTGACACACACTTGCAACTTTTAGATGGAAATGATGATCTCGAACAATTATATTTGGCAATGACAGAGGCCATACAGTTATGGCATAAAGAAAAAGAATGAAAAGAATTTTCGCGATATTAAAACTGGTCCGTTGGGTCAATCTGCTCATCATCATCTTGAGCATGTATTTGTTTCAGTACTGTGTGATAGGCCTATACCTCGGCGTTTCGAATATAGTCCCCACAATGAGTTGGGGGTATTTTTCGCTACTGGTATTGTCTACTGTGCTGATTGCGGCCGCCGGGAATGTCACCAATGCATACTTCGACTATGAACAGGATATGGAGTATAAACCCGAAACTGTTGTGATCGGAAAATACATCTCAATGGACACTGCCTTTGCCCTGCAGATGGGACTAAACATAGCCGGTGTCTTACTCGGTTTTTATCTGGCATACAGCTACGGTAATATACGTCTAGGCTATGTATTTCTGAGTGTGGCAGCCCTCTTGTGGATGTATTCACTTCAAATAAAGAAATACTTTCTGGTTGGCAATATACTGGTGGCGGGACTTTCGGCCTTTGTGTTTGTTTTGCCGGTGTTATTTGAGCCGCAGCTTGGTATCATCGGTTACAGCGACAATCTGGACATGGCCAGAAATACAATCACCACAGAACTCAAATGGTATTTTGCTTTCGCCTTTGTCATATCACTGATACGGGAGATCGTAAAAGACGCAGAAGATAAATATGCTGACAAAGCCTATAAAATGCATACACTGCCCGTCGTGCTCCCACAGATGGCGGTCAATAGCATTGTGGTCTTACTCCTCATTACCGTGATGGCAGGGCTTGTAGT
>PLSN01000101.1 GCA_003165135.1 Bacteroidota bacterium | reverse complement strand
ACAAGTCACAAGGAGTTTATTTAGTTTAATACTGTAACTTAGTTGTCATATAAAGCATTGTTTTTATGCGAATTAAATGAGTATTGAACTCGGAGTTTATGGTTTTTGAAGAAAATAGTGAGCTGGAATTAGTAAAACAAGAACTGCAGGATTGCAGACAGGAGCTGTGCAAAGTATCTCATGAGTATGATATGCTGCTTGGCTCTATAGAGGAGGTAGCACTGACTCTCGACATGCACACTTTTGTCATACTCGATGCAGCACCAAACTGTAAGCGGATCACAGGCTATACATCGGATGAACTCATCTCTCATCCCGAGGGATGGCAGGTATATATTCACTCCGACGACCGAAAGATACTTCATCAGAATAATGAGGACCTGCTCAGTGGCACTCCTGTCAGAAAACAGTTTCGTATCAATCATCCTGACGGCTCTCTGAAATGGGTCGAGCTCAAATGCATACCCATACTGGATGACAGCAGCAATCTGGTCAAACTGAAAGGACTACTCAAAGATATCACCCGACTGAAGAAGACCAATAAAGCACTGATGGAGAGCGAGCAGCTCTTCCGGCAGTTCTTTGATCTGGCGCATGAGGCGATACTGATATTTGATACAGAGACCGGCCTCTACTGCGACTATAATGAGGCAGCTCTGAAGCTCTTCGGCATGAGCGGCACGGAGATGCTCACTGTATCACCGGCAGATCTGAGCCCCGAGGTTCAGCCTGACGGGAGTATTTCATCTGAAGGGGTGCGGGGCCGTATACAGCAGGTCATAGATGGCAAAAGTCCCCTATTCGAATGGACGCATAAGAAATCTGATGGCACACTGGTCCCAAGCGAGATACGTCTCACGCGTATCATCAGCAATCAGCGCATACTCATCAGGGCCAGCGTACTGGATATCTCTGCGCGCAAAAAAGCCGAGGCCGAGGTCCTCGCGCTCAATGAATCTCTCGAACGCAAAGTCGCTGACCGCACCCTCGAGCTCACACAGGCCAATGGACAGCTGGAAGCATTCAGCTATACCGTGTCGCATGACCTGCAGTCTCCGATGCGCGTAGTGAGCGGCTTCACACGCATCATACTTGATGAGTACAGCGATCGCCTCGACGAAGATGGCAAAGACATGCTGCTGATGATCAACTCAAATGCCCTGCGTATGAACCAGCTCATCAGGGACCTGCTCGATTTTGCGAAGCTCGGGACCTCGCAGTGCCGCCGCGAGCCTGTCGATATGGACAGTATCGTGCGTATAGTGGCGGAGGAGCTGCGTATGACTCCGTCATATAAATCGGCCGAGATCAGGATCGAACAGATATTACCATCCCATTGCGACAGGATACTGATACGACAGGTATGGATCAACCTCCTCTCCAATGCACTCAAGTACTCCTCTAAGAAAGAACATCCGCTCATCGAGATCGGCTCCTCACTCACCGGCACTGATGTGACATACTATATCCGAGACAATGGTGCAGGATTTGACATGAAGTATGCGCAGAAGCTATTCACGGTATTCAAGCGTATGCATAGCCAGGAGGAATTTGAGGGGACAGGAGTAGGCCTTGCTACCACCCATAGTATCATTTCCCGTCATGGGGGGCGTATATGGGCCGAGGCCGAGCCGGATGCCGGTGCTACGTTCTATTTCACGATACCGGTATAGTAGTGTTGATAATGAGTGTATTAGGCATATTATAAAAGCCATTATCGTTAAGGAAAGTTAAACGAATAAGGTGAAAATAGTTTGGCATTAGCTTTGCCTTATACCGATCATTCATTCACAAATAAAAAACAAAAACAATGAAAAGTTTCAAAAGCCTGGCTCTCGTTTTCGCAGCAGCCGTGATCTCTTTAGGTTCTTTCGCACAAACTTCTACTACTAAGCCAGCTGCAAAGTCTGATGCTAAGAAGACAGAAGCTGCTAAGCCTGCTGCAAAAACAGCTGCAAAGACAGAGACAAAATCAACTGCAAAAACTACAGCTAAAAAGACTGACGCTGCTAAGAAATAATCTTAGTTCAGTTCAGAAAACTAAGAATCCCGGTCCCTATGGCCGGGATTTTTTTTTGTGCCCTTGAGCGTATTTGCTCTTTCAGATTTACAAACCAATCAAGGCATATATGCTGTAGGGACAGGTCGCGATCTGTCCCTATAAGCCATGTGCATACGATACTATCAATTTTATCTTTTGCGTTCTTTGCCATTGTTTAACCCGTAAAGGGTTTCAAACCCTTTACGGGTTGATGATATCCCTTCGCCATTGTTGGTCGCCTGACCATAGGTGTTCGGAAGATTTGAAAGTATTGCTATTATTGAGTCGCAGACCTGACGGCGCGCGGCAACCACCCCACCCCCTCCTTTTACCTCACCCCGACCCTCTCCTAAAATAGTAGAGGGAGAAATACAGGGAGCTAACAGCCGTGCTGTATTTTGTATTGGTTCTCCTCCCTGTCTGACTGCGTCATGCAGGCAGGCTATTTTATAGCTTGTCCGCCGAGGCGGAAGGAGTCAGAGGTGGTAAATCGGCGTACAGTGGCTGTTTCACCATCTTCCAAACACTTGTGGTCGCCTGACCAACAATAAACAATATCCCTGTTAAGATTTCCAAAACAGCTATCCATTCATTTAAGCTAAAGGTATTTGGTAGAAAAGGCCTTTTTACTGATAGGAGATACGTATTTTTGCATCCTCTAAAATTTAATCATGAAAGGTTTTACCTCACGTTTCTTTTTCCTCATTCTGGTCAGCTGTATTGGTGTATCTGCTTTTGCGTCACCTATAGATACTACTACATTGCTTGTTACTACCCATCAGGGTACACTGCGCGGCATCATACAGGACAGTATCTGCGCCTGGAAAGGCATACCCTATGCACAGCCACCCGTCGGCGAACTGCGTTTTCGTGCGCCGCAGCCACCGCTGAGCTGGACAGGAGTGAGAGATGCATCGCATACAGGCTTCGTAGCGCCGCAGTTCAGGCGTGCTACCAATGAGTCCAACAAAAGAAACGAGGACTGCCTCACTGTGAATGTCTGGTCTCCGGCAGCCGACGGACATAAGCGCCCCGTGATGGTATGGATACATGGTGGCGGGTTTCTCGTAGGCTCTAACTCTGCTGAGATGTATAACGGCGCGGGCCTCGCGCGCAATGAAGACGTCGTCGTCGTCAATATGAACTATCGCCTCGGTGCACTGGGCTTTTTGTACTTCAATGATATCAAAGGCAAGCAGACAGGATTCGATGACAATCTCGGCATACGCGACCAGGTCGCAGCGCTGCAGTGGGTGCATGACAATATCGCTGCATTCGGCGGCGACCCGGATGCTGTGACGATCTTTGGTGAGTCTGCGGGTGCCATCAGTGTAGTGACGCTCATGAGCATGCCGGCGGCGCATGGCCTTTTTCACCGGGCTATCGTAGAGAGTGCATCTCCCGAGGCCCTGCTCAGGCCCGAAGTAGGCACGGCGCTCACTCAGCGTTATCTCAAAATGCTGCATGTCTCTCCTGACAATCTGCAACAACTCAAGTCCATCAGCCCCGATACATTCGTCGCTGTGATGGCCAGGCTGGTAGATGAGCTGATGCATGAACCGACTACGGTCAAGCTTTTCTCTCCGGTCATAGACGGTACTTTCATTCCCGAGAATCCTATCACCGCTATCAGCGAAGGCAAGGCCGCAGGCATAGACCTCATGATGGGCACCAACAAAGACGAAGCCACTCTGCTCGCCCTGAAACGTGTCGGCCTAACGCCCCGCACTGCTGATGAGCTCCAGCCATATCTGGCTAATATAGAACCCGAGCACCGCAAAATTCTCGTGACCAAATACCGCCACTATCCTCACAAAAAAGGCGTAATGGAAATGACCACTGACGGGGTATTCGCCATGCCGTCGATACGTGTCACCGAGCTACAGTCAAAATTTGCTACTTCATACATGTACCGCTTCGACTGGTCATCGTGGGGCATGAACCTGGTCGGACTGCGCGCATGCCATGGCGCAGAGTTGCCGTTTGTATTTGGCACGCTCGACAAAAAGCCCGGCAAATATTTTGCGATACTGTCAAACATGAAACGCAACTGGCGTCTGTCAAAACTCGTGCAGCAGAGCTGGGCCAACTTCGCACGCTATGGCAATCCCGACCCATCAGGACAGCAAGCCTGGGGCAAATACGATGCAGCACAGCGCTCGACCATGATCTTTAATAAGAAATCCAAGTCCACCTCAGACCCCAAGAGCGAGCAGCGCATAGCCTGGACCGGTCAGAGCATTTTTAAGTAAAACATACTCTGGCGCGGATGTTACATCCGTGCTTTACAGCTCTTTATGCACGGAA
>PLSN01000043.1 GCA_003165135.1 Bacteroidota bacterium | reverse complement strand
CCAATATGCCTAATAGTTTTCAGGTGGGATTGATGCACTCAGAATATTTCGCCGGTATAGCTGTATATGATTACGGTTCTTTTGCGATACGGATGCCGGACAAAAAACGTGTGCTCGGCTTTTCTTTCTTCCGTTTCGGTATTGACAATATTCCCAATACACTCTTTCTCTATGGACCTGACGGAACTATCAACTATAGTAATATTACTAGTTTTTCCACTGCAGATTATGCCTTTATGCTGCATTATGCGCAGCAGTTCAATATTCCCGGTCTGACAGCCGGTGGTACGGTCAAGATCATCTACCGCTCACTGGGGCCATTTGGCAATGCAGTTGGATTTGGTATAGACCTCGGCTTGCAGTACCGCAAGGGAGGATGGAGAGCCGGACTGATGCTGAAAGACATCACTACCACTTTTGATGCATGGTCATTTACCCTCACAGATGCACAGAAGCAAGTATTGCTTCAGGATAGCAATCAACTCCCCAAAAACTCTATAGAGTACCAGGCACCTTCGATTATCATCGGTGGAGCGTATGAAGTAAATATCAAAAACAAGTTTTACATACTGCCTGAGATCAATATAATACTCTCTACCGATGGCAAGGAGAATGTACTGCTGCCCGGCAATCCGATCAGTATGGATGCAGTGGCCGGCCTCGAGATGAACTACGCCAAGATAGCCTATATACGTATAGGTGTGTCAAATTTTCAACACTACTCTGCTATAGATGGGCATACTGCGTACAGCGTATCTCCCAGTATCGGTGCCGGTGTGCGCATCAAGGTGATATCTGGAGACTACACGCTTACAAACCTTACGGCTATACAAGGGTCCTCTCAGAATAATGGACTGTACTCGCATGTCATCTCTCTGAGGCTGGATATCAATCTGAAGAAGAAATTGGAAACGAAAGCAGTGAACTAATGAGAAAACTATTACACTTATTATGTTTTATCGTGTTGGTCAGATTTGGTTATAGCCAGCCGACCCGCTATGGTAATGAGTGGATAGACTATACCAAGACCTATTACAAAATGTATATCAACACGGATGGGATATACAGGATACCATACTCTCTGCTCAATACCTCCATACCTAATCTGTCTTCGGTCAATCCCAACAATTTTGTAATGGTCCACAATGGGCTGCCCATACCTATCACAGTCCATCTGGATACGGGCGGTGTGATAGACTCTACTTCCTACATTGAGTTTTTTGGGATGAAGAATATAGGGGATGTGGACTCTGTACTCTTTCCCCAGCCCGGATACCAGCCGTATACTTGGTATAGTTATTTCTCAGATACTTCAGTTTATTATTTGTCTGTCAGTAGTCAGGCCCATAATCCACGGTACAGGCCCATAGTAAATGACACACTTGCTATCCCCACTATCACAGAGGATCAGTATTTCTGGTACAGTTCACATGTATTCTATACAGCTACCAGCGGGACCTTCACAGCTGGCAGGAACTTCTTTACGGGCGGCGACTATCTCTATAAAGCTATATATGATCAGGCCGAAGCATGGACCAAGGCATGGATCAACTATAGCTCTGCCAGTCCGCTCAGTGTTTCATTGCCTGTTAGTTCGATATACACAGCGGGGCCATCGGCCATCTTCAATTCTGCCATATTCACCCGAACATGGGAGCCGCACAATATTATACTGGCACTCAATGGTAATACCCTTCAGAACCTCATCTTTGATAATACGCANNAAGTGCCGCTAAGTAACTCAACGCTGAGTGCTTCGAATACACTAAAGGTCAGTGAGACCGGATACTCTACCAGTACCGAGGAAAATGGATTGATATACTCTGAGATCTTATATCCGCGAATGTTTGCGTTTGATTATGATCAATCATTTGAGTTTGTTTTGCAACCAGGAAGCAGTAGTCAGCGCTATTTTCAGGTGACGAACTTTAATGACGGAGGTACTTATCCTTTACTGTATGATGTGACCAACGGCTATATCATCTCGAGTGTGGATGCGCCGGGTACCACCAGCAAAAGATTTGTCATTCCCGCTGCCAGCGGACCCAGGGAACTTTTTATCCGCGATAACAACTCGTCTACCTATACCACTATCACTCGTATGGATACGGTGACCTTTCAGAACTATACCGCTCTCGACGCGCAGGGCAACTATATGGTACTCTCTAATAAAGTACTCAATACCGATAGTTTCGGGCATAATTGGGTACAGGATTATGTGAACTACAGGAGCAGGACCACTAATCCCGGCGCTGGACATCTGGATGCGCGGTTGTTTGATTATGACCAGATCGTAGACCAGTTCGGATATGGGGTCAAACAGTCACAGCTCGCTATCAGAAATTTTGTTGAATATGCCTATGATCACTGGACCAAAAAACCAGAATACCTCTTCATCATAGGCAAAGGGGTGATGTACTATCAAACCCGCGGCGCATCAGCAGACTATAGTATGAATCTGGTGCCTACATTCGGTCAGCCGGCATCGGACAATCTCTATGCCTGTCGCAGAGGCAGCAACCGCCCGCTCATAGCTACAGGCAGACTAGCGGCCAGATCGGGCGCAGACGTAGAGAATTATCTCAATAAGGTGATGGCGTATGAAAAGCTTCAAAATACCTATGGTGATCCACACCAGAATAAGGCTGAGAAGCTCTACATGAAAAAGATACTGCACCTATCGGGAGGCTCTGATGCTGATGAGCAAACCGAATTTGCAATGAACCTGGCCAACTACGCTTCTTTTGCTACAGATACATCCTGGGGCGCTAATATATTTACGGTATATAAAACGGTATCGGACCCGGTTGACAATTCGCAGGTCAATGTCATATCACAACACATAGACAGTGGGGTGAGTTTAATGACTGTGTTTGGCCACGCTGCAGCATCTACCTTTGATATCAATGTCGACCAGCCCGAGCAATGGACCAACTACGACAAATATCCTATCATATATTCCAATGGCTGTGCCGTTGGTGCTATCAGCAGCTATTCGCTTCCTATTGCCGAGAGCCTGAGTGAGCGGTTTGTATTGCTCCCAAATAAAGGGGCAGTGGCTTTTATTGCTACCTCTGACCTCTCTGTGGCAAGCAGTCTGGACAATTATGCCGTCTACATGTATGCCAATATCTGCCAGAATTATTATAATAAGCCATGGGGAAAAGCCATGCAGTATTGTCAGAAAGATATGGATTCTATCTATAATACGGATGACTTTACGATGCTGGCGGCATATGAAATGACATTGCACGGTGATCCTGCACTCTCTCTAAACCAATATAATCTGCCGGACTATCAGATCGACCAGTCATCGGTTTTCTTTACACCTCAGACCGTCACTGCCAATCTTGACTCATTTACGGTAAATGTGGTCGTCACTAATCTGGGCCGTGCTATCAAAGACTCTATGTTGATCACCGTTAGTCGCAGTTATCCTAATCCGGCTAAT
>PLSN01000180.1 GCA_003165135.1 Bacteroidota bacterium | reverse complement strand
CTCCCCCACAGACAGACCCGGTGGGCCACAAAACTCTGGCGGATTCTCCCGGGATACAACAAAAAGATTGCCGACAGTAGCTTCTATCCCTAAAGTATCTCCTGACAGCACCATCAGGGTGGGATTGATACTGCCGTTTGAAGCTCAAAGCTCCTCTGACAAATTATACTCATCCATGAGTGATAAAGAAGGGGCAAAAAATGACAATACAGGACTCAGAGAGGCCACAACGGAGGCGCTGGACTTTTACGAAGGACTCAAATATGCGCTCAACACCAGCACATCCAAACTGAAAATATCTTTTTACGTATTTGACTCACAAAACAGCGACTCACTGGTACAGGAACTGGTCAAAGATGACTCACTAAAGGCATGTGACATCATCATCGGCCCCACGACCCCCAATCAGGCCAAGACCGTAGCAGCATTTTGTAAAAAGTATAAGATCATAAATGTCCAACCATTTGTAGCTTCGAAATCATTCTCTACAGAGAATCCATATTTGGTACGCTTCATGCCTACCATTGACGCCCACCTTCAGAAAGAATATGAGATGGTGATAGACAGCTTCAGCGATGCCAATATCATCGTCTATACTACTAAGCGTGAGCGCGACCTCTCCGCCGCCCGCCAGCTTGATACCCTGTTTAAGTCATACAATGACATCAATACCCATAAACTGAGGTACACCTTCATAAACTCCACTGACTCGACCATACCAGCCCCTAAACGTTCCCTAAGCACTTATATACTCCCTAAAGAGCAGAATGTGGTCCTGATGACCTGCTATGATGAACCGGTGGTAAACTCACAGCTGCGCACCATCAAGGAAAATACGATAGTATTTGGCATGCCGACATGGATAGATGCCGAGCAGATCCGGGTGGACTATCTCAACAAATCTGAAGCCTACTTCACGGACAACTATTATGTGGACACCAGCAAAAGTGCTGTGACAGATTTCGTCGCTGGCTATATCGCAGCCTACAATCAAAAGCCCTCCCGATATTCCTATCTGGGTTATGATGCGATGCGCTATCTGTCTGTGATCTTTGATAAATATGGCAAGGGCTTTGACAAGGGCTTTGACAATGAGTCTTATGATGGACTGGGGTTCAGTTTTCACATCTCCCCTATGATCCGCAGCTCTAAGGCCAGTGGCGAACCTGTCATCAACTACTACGCCAATACCGCCATGCACTTATTCCAGGTGAGCGACTATAAGGTTTGGCTCATAAAATAAGGCAAAAGCCCTCCGGCCCTCCCCAAACCCGAAATGTGGCCTTTTTTAACTTTTACAAGGGATTGTCCTTTAGGATATTGAATCATAGCCGATTATCTCAGGTGCTTTGATATTCCACAAATAATCCTATATTTGCCGACTATTTTTTTAGGATATTCAAATCAAATAAGCAATGGATTTAAAAGGAATTATCAAGCTTTTCACGGTCGTACTGATCATCGTGTGTGTGTATGAACTCTCATTCACCTTTGTATCGCGCAATGTGGAGGGCAACGCCGATAGTTTTGCTGCAAAAGGTCTGCCTACCGCAGCCCCGGCAGGCCTGACAGGCGATGCACTGGTGTCCTATCAGGACTCTATCGAAAACATCAAAAAAACACGCAGGAGGCTATTTCTGGACTCTATGCAGAACCAAACCTGCTACNNTCGGCATTATCAAGTACACTTACAAAGAGTGCAATGAAAAGCAGATCCGTCTCGGTCTTGACTTGAAAGGCGGCATGAGCCTCGTGCTAGAGATATCTGAAGATGAGGAACTCCACAAACTGTCTGAGAACAACAAAGACGCTGCCTTTAACCAGGCCATTCTGAAGGCTAAACAAATGCAAACCAGTAACAGTGCTGACTTCATGACCCTCTTTGGACAGGCATATAAGGAGATCGCACCAAACGGTAAACTTGCTGCCATATTCGCTTCGCTGCCTAAATATCAGAAGACACTTAATTTTTCTTCCACTAACGATCAGGTACTCGCCGTGATCGGCACCCAGATGAACGATGCGGTGAAGGAAACCTACCAGGTACTCAAGACCCGTATCGACCAGTTCGGTGTGGCGTCTCCGACCATCACACTGCAGTCCAATACCGGCCGTATCATCCTTGAGCTGCCGGGCGTAGATGATCCAAGCCGTATCAGGAGGATACTACAGCAGACTGCACAGCTGGAGTTTTGGAATACCTACGAGAATGAAGAACTCATCAACAACCTGATAGAAGCTGACAAAGCCCTTGGCGCGAAGATGTTCAAGGAAGCTAATGCCGGCAAAGACTCTTCAGGCACTGCCAAAGGTGATACATCTCTGGTCAAATCTGATGCAAGCAATCTGCTCGGTGACGCGACAACTACTTCTTCTCTAACTAACGACACTACTAAAGGCAAAAAAGCTACAGCTGATGCTAAGTCCAAATCGGACTCTACAAAGCTGAACCCGATCCTCAGGATACTCTATCCCCGTGCTGACAACCAGAACGGTGTATATCCCGGTCCTTCTATCGGTGTAGCATTCGGTAAGGATACAGCTAAGGTCAACGAATACCTCGGTATGGACATCGTGCGTTCGAATTTCCCGAGAGATGTGAAGTTCCTCTGGGGTGCTAAATCATCTAACGCTAACAATGTATACGAACTCTACGCTATCAAGACCAA
>PLSN01000409.1 GCA_003165135.1 Bacteroidota bacterium | reverse complement strand
GAATCCATCAAATACTTTTGCGAATTCTTCTGCCAGGATCACATTGCTTGGTATCTCACACATCACATATATCTCAAGGCCATTGTCGCCTCTCTTCAATCCAAGTTCCTGCATCAGTGCGACGACTTTTTTGCCTTCATCTACAGTGCGACAGAATGGTATCATCAATTTGACATTTGTGAATCCCATCTTTTCACGCACGAGTTTCATCGCTTCGCACTCGAGCCGGAAACCTTCACGGTATCTGTCATTGTAGTAACGTGATGCACCTCTGAAGCCCAGCATCGGGTTTTCTTCCTCAGGCTCAAAGAACCTGCCACCTGTTAGGGCAGCATATTCATTGGTTTTAAAATCGCTCATACGCACGATCACATCATGAGGATAAAAAGCCGCTGCTACCTGCGAGACAGCCAGTGAAAGTTTCTCCACAAAATATTTCTCCTTGTCGGCATATCCACGTGTCATGTGTGAGATGGCAGTCTTGTCAGGACCTTCGGGCAATTCATTATACTTGACCAAAGCCATCGGGTGGACAACGATAGAATTGCTAATGATAAACTCCATGCGCAATAGGCCGACACCTTTATTGGGATAAAATGACAATTCAAAAGCACGATCAGGGTGAGCAAGGATAAGCAAAGGTTTTGTAGTAGTCTCCGGTACTTCGGCTAGATCCACTACTTTCTCATCCCATTCCAATTTGCCTTCATATACATTGCCAGTTTCAGCTTCTGCGCAACTGACCGTGATGATCTGCCCGTCGTGAATGATGTCGGTGGCATTGACTGTACCTACTACAGCGGGTATACCCAATTCACGTGCTATGATGGAAGCATGACTCGTGCGACCACCTTTATTAGTGACTATGCTCACCGCTTTTTTCAGCAAGGCATTCCAATCAGGATTAGTGATGTCTGCAATGATTATATCTCCTTGCTGGAGCTTAAAAGCATCCTGTAGTGAATTGATAATACAGGCACGACCGCTGACGATACTCTTGCCTACAGCGGTTCCTTTGCAAATTAATTTGCCTTTTGTTTTTAGGTTATACGATCTGGCGACATTGCCTTTTTTCTGGCTCTGCACAGTTTCCGGCCTCGCCTGAACGATATACAACTTATTATTTGCGCCATCTTTGGCCCATTCGACATCCATCGGGCAGCCATAGTGTTTCTCTATCACGCAGCACCAGTCGGCCAGCTGATGGACCTCCGCATCAGTTAATACAAATTGATTTCTTTTTACCGGATCCGTATCTAAATTGAGAGTGCTTTTGCCTGCGCTGTTTTTTTCGGAATAGATCATCGTCTTCTCTTTCTCGCCGAGTTTCTTCTTGACGATGGCATCAAAACCTTTCTCCAGTGTAGGTTTGAAAACCAGAAACTCATCCGGTTCTACTGCACCCTGCACTACATTTTCTCCGAGGCCCCATGCACCGGTAATATAAACTGTATCACGGAAACCACTCTCCGGCTCTAGCGTAAAAGCCACACCGGAGCAACCAAGGTCCGAACGCACCATCCTCTGCACTCCAACTGACAAAGCCACTTGCATATGCTCAAAACCATTGTCAACGCGGTATTTGATGGCACGATCATAAAACAGAGAAACATAACAAAGTTGACATGCCTCGACAACTGAAGCACCTCCAATTATATTGAGATAAGATTCATGTTGGCCTGCAAAACTCGCAGTGGGCAGATCTTCTGCCGTCGCACTGCTTCTGACAGCTACAGAAAAGGGTTGTGTTTCATTTTTTGCAGAGATATCATAGGCATCGGTGATAGCCTTTGACAGGTCAGCAGGCATCTGAGCAGAGGCTATCAGATCACGGCATTGTTTGCCGATCTCGGGCAGGTTGCTCATTTCTTTTTTATCAAGCTTACTAAGGATCTCAGTTAGCTTTTTCTCAAGTGAATTGGCTTTGATAAAATATCTGTAGCCCGATGCGGTGATTGCGAAACCATCAGGCACAAAAACACCAAGCGGGCTCAGCTTATTATACATTTCCCCGAGGGAAGCATTTTTGCCGCCTGCTTCCGGCAGGTCTTTCAGAGATATCTTTGAAAATGGAATGGTATACATAGTGTATCGCTTATGGCTGTTAAGAACGATACAAACGTATGCCTGAAAATTTGCATAAATGCTGAGCATTGTCAGTAGCCCGTAAGACTTCTGTCAGGTTTCCGTTGTTTTAAGCGACAATGGCTTTGTCAAAAGTTTGGCTTTAGTGGTTCTTTTTTATAGAATGCTTTAATGATCTTGATCACTTCATCAGGATCATCAGTGACGTGAAAGAGATCGAGGTCTTTGGCATGGATGTTCTTTTCTTTAGTGAGCATCGAGCTCTTGATCCAATCTATGAGGCCACTCCAATAGCTCTTGCCTATGAGTATTATGGGTACTCGGTCGATCTTGGCTGTCTGTACCAGTGTCAATATCTCAAATAGCTCATCCATGGTGCCGAAGCCGCCCGGCAGGTAGATAAATGCCTGAGCATACTTGGTAAACATGACCTTACGGGCAAAGAAGTAGCGGAAGAAAAATATCCTGTTGTGATCTACATACTGATTAGCGCCTTCTTCATGCGGCAATACAATATGCAGGCCGACTGACTTACCTTTGGCATTATGCGCACCGCGATTGCCTGCCTCCATGATGCCCGGCCCGCCACCGGTGATGACGGCAAGATTGTGCTTGGCCAGGCCGCGCGCGATTTCCATGGTGGCGCGGTAATACTTGTCCGTCGGCTTGTTTCGCGCGGAGCCGAAAATCGTCACCGCCGGGCCGACCTGCGACATCGTTTGAAACGAGTCCACGAACTCGGACATGATGCGGAAAATGCGCCAGGGGTC
>PLSN01000403.1 GCA_003165135.1 Bacteroidota bacterium | reverse complement strand
AGCCGATGTTGGTCGCCTGACCAATATCATTCTGCTAATTCTCCCATTCTGTAAATTCTGATACTATATTTGCGCCCGTGAAAGACATAATCTCAGTAACAATAATAGATAGGGAAGGAGCCGAGCACATCGTCGAGGCCCCGACCGACATGAACCTCAACATGATGGAGATATGCCGGATGAATGACCTCGGCGTAGAAGGTACCTGCGGCGGTATGGCGCTCTGCGCATCCTGTCAGGTATATGTGGAGAGCGATCGTGAGCTTCATGAGCCCTCAGATGCAGAACTGGACATGCTAGATCAGGCATTCCACGTCCAGCCGAATAGCCGTCTGGGCTGCCAGATCAAGGTCACGGAGGCGATAGATGGATTGGTAGTGCGCGTTGCGCCCAAGTGATCAGTGGCAAGAATGAATACAATATTATCACAGAGGCCACTGAGAATAAGAGGAATACAGAGAGAACGCAGAGAGCAAATAGACGTTTACGCTCAGTGTGCCCTCTGTATTTCTCATGACACTCTGTGTTCTCTGTGATAAAAAAAGTTCAGGCCAGGTTTGGCAAAATGTATATTATGACCTGGTTTTCAATTATATATACTCCACAAATCAGGCTTTTACCCACATTCGCACATTATTCACAGTATATTTGGGATTTCCAAAATAAATCTCCATATTTGCACTCCATTTTTAACGAACTAATAGAGCTAACATGGCACGTTTTTGTGATTTGACAGGCAAAGGACCAATGTCCGGTAATAAGGTTTCCCACTCAAACAGGAAGACCAAGAGGAAGTTTTTGCCGAATATCAAGACTAAGAGATTCTTTATCCCCGAGCTGCAGGAGTGGGTCACTCTGAAGGTATCGACCGAGGCGATAAGGACCATCAATAAGAAAGGCCTCTATCCTTATCTGAAGGACCTGAGCAAAAAAGGCGAGATCGAATTCAAATAATTAACCGAGAATAATACAAAGCTGAGTCATGGCTAAGAAATCAAAAGGCAACAGGATACAAGTGATACTCGAGTGCACCGAGCATAAAGACAGCGGTCAGCCGGGTACATCACGCTATATCACTTACAAAAACCGTAAGACAACTACCGAGAGGCTGGACTTGAAGAAATTCAACCCAATCCTGAAGAAAGTAACCCTTCACAAAGAAATTAAATAAGATACAATGGCAAAAGTTTCAAAGAACGCAAGAACAGACCGTACTGCACAAGTGGGTTCAAAAGATTATGTACGCGTGATCAAGGCTATCAAAGGAAAGACCGGTTCATACGGATTCCTTGAGAAGATCGTTCACAAGGACAAAGTACAGGAATTCATCAAAGCTCAAAACTAATTCAATGGCTTCACAGCCGTAATATATACCCCTTTCCAGTTATGGGAAGGGGCTTTGTTTTTAAAGAATAGCCGCGGGCACTAAAATCTACCCTATATTGTATTCGTCTCACTACTCACGTCTCACTACTCAATACTAATTCATGGGCATTTTCAGTTTTTTCACCAAGGATAAAAAAGAAGACCTCGACAAAGGCCTGGAGAAAACCAAGGAGGGCCTACTCGGCAAGCTGACCCGTGCCATTGCCGGTAAGTCTAAAGTAGATGAGGAGGTACTCGATGGACTGGAGGAAGCCTTGATCTCATCAGACGTCGGCCTTGACACCACGATCAAGATCATCAAGAGAATAGAAGAACGTGTAGCTAAGGATAAATTCACCACATCCGGCGAACTGAACGCTATAATGAAAGAAGAAGTCGCGGCACTCTTCACAGAGAATCAAAACGAGTCATTTGAGAATTTTAATCTCCCTGCGGGCAAAAAGCCATATGTGATAATGGTCGTCGGCGTGAATGGCGCAGGCAAGACCACTACGATCGGTAAGCTAGCTTATCAGTTTAAGAACTCAGGAAAGAAAGTGATGCTCGGCGCAGGAGATACATTCCGCGCAGCAGCAGTAGAACAACTAAACGTATGGGCACAACGCTCAGGTGTCGGCATCGTAAAGGCTGAAATGGGCTCAGACCCTGCAGCAGTGGCCTATCAGGCAGTAGAGAAAGGCGTGGCAGATGGCGCAGATGTGGTCATCATAGACACAGCAGGCCGCCTTCATAATCGCATAGACCTGATGAATGAACTTAGCAAGATTCGCCGTGTGATGCAGAAGGTCGTACCTGACGCACCGCATGAAGTGCTGCTGGTGCTTGATGGTTCGACTGGACAGAATGCAGTGGAGCAGGCGAGGCAATTCACGGCGGCGACACAGGTCACAGCCCTTGCTATCACTAAGCTCGACGGCACTGCCAAAGGCGGTGTGGTGATCGGCATATCAGACCAGTTTAAGATACCTGTCCGCTATATCGGTGTCGGCGAAGCGATAGACAAACTGCAGGTTTTTAATGCAAAGGAATTTGTGGATTCTCTTTTCAAGGGCGTTTAATTTTTTTTGCGGTTTCGCGTTTTTGCGAGAAATAAAATAGTCGTAGTAAATGTCCTTTGTGTCCTTAGTGCACTTCGTGTGAAAACAATTTTGCGGTTTCGCGTTTTTGCGAGATATAAAAACAATCAGATTTGAAGACCAAAACCATACAGAAAGATAAAGTATCAGTCATCACGCTCGGCTGCTCCAAGAACCTCGTCGATAGTGAGGTCATGATGGCACATCTGGCAGATGGCGGCTATGATGTAGTGCATGATAAATGGCGCAAAGGCCGTAATATAGTAGTGGTCAATACCTGTGGCTTCATAGACCGCGCAAAAGAGGAATCCATCAATACCATCATGGAGTATGCCGATGCCAAAAGCAAAGGCAAGATCGAAAAACTCTATGTCACAGGCTGCCTCTCTCAGCGGTATAAGGATAATCTCGAAGCAGAGATCCCTGAAGTGGATGCATTCTTTGGAACGGCAGAACTACCTAAACTCCTCAAGAAATTTAAGATAGACTATAAGCATGAACTGGTAGGAGAGAGGATGCTGTCAACACCAGCACACTTCGCCTACATCAAAATTTCCGAAGGCTGCAATCGCACTTGTTCGTTCTGCGCCATCCCGCTCATGCGTGGCAAACATATCTCGCGTCCGATTGAGGAACTAGTGAACGAGGCAAAAAAACTTGCAGCACAAGGCGTAAAGGAGCTCATAGTCATCGCACAGGAGCTCACTTTTTATGGCTTGGATATTTATAAGAAAAGAAGGCTGCCCGAACTACTCCGCGAATTGTCAAATGTCGAAGGTATCGAATGGATACGTCTGCACTATGCCTATCCGGCGCAGTTCCCGATGGAGATCATAGATGAGATGCTCGTCAATCCTAAGGTCTGCAACTATCTGGATATGCCATTGCAACATGCCAGCGATCCTATCCTGACCTCCATGCGCCGCAATATTACAAACGCTGAGACAATAGACCTCATCAATAAGATACGCGAGAAAATACCGGGTATTGCGCTTCGTACTACGATGCTGGTGGGTTATCCCGGCGAGACGGAAGCTGACTTTGAGAAGCTGAAAGAATTTATCGAGTTCGCACGGTTTGAGAGATTGGGGGTGTTTACATATTCGCATGAGGATAGTACGCGCGCTCATATTGCAGCCGATGATGTACCGCAGGAACTCAAAGACGAACGCGCCGCAGAACTGATGATACTTCAGGAACGTATATCGCATGAACTCAATCAAAAGAAAGTCGGCAATACCTATCGTGTACTCTTCGACCGCAAGGAAGGCGGCTACTTCATCGGGCGTACTGAGTTTGATTCACCCGAAGTGGATAACGAGGTATTGGTAAGTGCCGAAAACACCTACATTCGTGTTGGCGATTTTGCCAATGTAAAGATCACATCCGCCGAGGAGTTCGATCTCTATGGTGAGGTGGTGTAAATGGAATCTGTAAATCTGTAATTCCGTAAATCCGTAAATAGCCATGTCTATTGTCTCCGAAATACCCCTACAGACCATTCCCGGTTTCAGCAAATTGGTGGGCAGCTATCTCTCCATGGATCCTGCGCTGAAGAATCTTTACAAATACGACTCCAATATTGATTCCTTTGCTAAGATCATAGCTGATAAGGCAAAGGACAATACCGACAGAGAACTATTAGTGCGCGTCCTGAAGAAGCAATATGCTAATGTCACGATGACAGATCACACCGCACTCAATATCGAACTGCTCAATTCTCCCAAGACCTTTACCATTACAGCTGCACATCAACCATGTGTTTTATTAGGCCCGATATTTAATATCTATAAGATCGCCTCAACTATCAATCTCGCTAGTCAACTCAAGGCAAAATATCCAGATAATAATTTTGTCCCGGTTTTTTGGATGGGTAGCGAGGACCATGACTTTGATGAGTTGGGAAATACTTTCATCTATGGAAAGAAAGTCGAGTGGGCAGCTCAGGAAGGTGAAGCTGGGGCCTTTGGCAGAAGGAAGATGCAGGGTTTTGACAAAGTGCTCGACGAAGCTCTGGCTATAGTTGGTGATGCCGGCAAACCTCTGATCGATAAACTGCGCGAAGGGCTCTCTAAGTTTAAAACCTTCGGACCGTACACCCGCTATCTCATCAATGAATTATTCGGTGAGACTGGACTCGTCGTGATAGACCAAGATGATGCTGAGCTGAAGAAGAAGTTTTCGCATATCATACTAGATGAGCTAAAAAAATCTTCCGCTATCAAGGCAATGGAGAGCACGATGAAATGGCTTGATTCCAACTATTCTGTGCAAGCCACACCACGTGATATAAATCTCTTTTACCTGACTGAAAACAATCGTGAGCGTATTATCCGCACTGCCGATTGTTATGAAATAAATAATACAGAGGTTCGATTCCCCTACGCGGTACTTGAGGAAATGGCGATGAATAAGCCCGAAGCCTTTAGTCCCAATGTCATTCTCCGTCCTGTCTATCAGGAATTGATCTTGCCAAACCTGGCCTTCATTGGCGGGGCAGGTGAGGTGAGCTATTGGCTGGAGTTGAAATCTGTATTCGAATATCATAAGATAAATTATCCCATGCTGGTTATGCGCTCGTCGATGACCATTATCAATAATTCTACCGAGAAAAAAATGACTAAGCTTGGTTTGTCAGCAATTGACTTCTTTGGAAATCCCGACCAGACCATTAATAGTTTTGTGAAATCTAAGCTCTCTGATGATATTCAGTTTTATGAAGAGAAAAAAACTATTGCAGCGATGTTTGATTCCTTTGTGGAGAAAGCTGAAAAAGTAGACCCCACGCTCAAAGCCGCTGTGCTGGCCGAAAAGCAAAAGCAATTGACTGCAGTGGATGCAATCGAAGGCAAGATCATCAAAGCCGAGAAACGCAAACAGGAAGAATCTGTGAACCAGATCAAAGCCCTCTATCAAACATTCTCTCCAAATCAATCATGGCAAGAGAGAATAGAAAACTTCATTCCTTTTTATCTCAAGGATAATAATTTCATTAATGATGCGGTGAAATATGCGGATCCTTTTAAAGGCTCGATGCTTATCGTCAATCAGGACCGCTAAGCCATTGCTACTTTGTCAAACCAAGGACTGGCCTGCTCTAGCTGTGCGGCCATTCTGAATAGCAATGCTTCATTATTCATCCGTCCGGTAAACATCACACCTACAGGCAATCCATCCGCACTCCAGTGCAGAGGTACTGACATAGACGGCTGTCCGGTGATATTTGCAAGTGGAGGATAGGGCAGCCAGCTATACATTTTTGTTGCGATCTTTTCGATCAGGCCTGTGTATTTCACTATAGTTGATATGCCAAGTGCATTCATGACCTTCAATCCCGCTTCTTCGGCTGCACTGCTTTGCAAAGCCCCTGTTTTAAATGGCTTCATACCTAAAGTCGGCGTGAGCAGCAGATCATATTTTTTATGAAATTCACCCATCGCGCGAGCTACCTGATTCCATTTCATACCCGCTGACACCATATCTTCGGCAGTAAAGGATTTACCAAGTTTATACATCAGCCAGGTGTTAGGTTCGAGTTCGCTTAGTTCTGCTTTTCTGCCACGCTTCCTGGCGATAAACTCTACTGTGGCGGATGTGTGGCCCATCACCAAAGTATATAGTAACTCTGTATGGAGCTTCGAGTCATATGGCAGTTCGATTTCTTCCACTTCATGGCCTAAGTCTTTCAATAGCTTAACTGTCTTTTCTATCGCATTTATATTTTCGGGATCGATAGGAAAATCAAAGCCTTTGGGCATCCGATACGAGTATCCGATCCTGAGTTTACCGGCAGGAATTTTTATTTCTTCAGCATAAGGCCTTTCCGGTTTTTGAATAATGTAAGGGTCTCCATCTGTTTCGCCTTGCACTGCATCAATATATGCTGCGGCATCACGAACACTGCGCGATATGATCCCGCTGCTTACCGCTCCATCCCAAAGTTGTCCTGCTATAGGGGCGTTTGATATCCTGCCACGCGATGGCTTGATACCAAAGAGGCCGC
>PLSN01000031.1 GCA_003165135.1 Bacteroidota bacterium | reverse complement strand
ATACAGGACGTTAATTAAAATATTTCAAACACAAATACTGTCACAATGATAAACCAGACAAACTGGTCCATAGACCAGGCTCACAGCGATATTACTTTTAAAGTACGTCATCTAATGATCTCTCATGTCAAAGGCTCATTTAAGATCTTCGACGCGGATATAGTCACTCATGATAAAGACTTTGCCACTGCTGAAATAAATCTCTGGGTAGATGTCTCCTCGATCAGCACCGGAGATAAGAAACGCGACGAACATCTGCAGAGTGCGGATTTCTTTGACGTGAAAGAACACAAACAAATAGTTTTCACTTCCGACCGTATGGGTGGTGCAGGCTCGGATGGTATTCATGAACTATGGGGCAATCTGACCATGAAGGGCATCACTAAAAACATAAAACTGGAAGTAGAGTTTGGAGGAATGGTCAAAGACCCATGGGGAAATGAAAAAGCTGGATTCTCTGTCTCAGGTATGCTCAAGAGAAGTGAATGGGGACTGAACTGGAATACGGCGATAGAGTCCGGTGGCATGATGGTAAGCGATGATATAGAGATCCAATGTGAGGTCGAACTCACCAATGCAGGAAAAAAAGAAATGCAGATAGAGTTGGATCATGCTATGCCCAAAAGGGCAAGTTTATAGAGGAATATGAATACAGGTGAATCACTTCGCAGGTCCGTGGTAAAGACAGTCAGCTACAGGGTAGTGATACTGATTCTGGATTTTACCTGTATTTATCTTTTTACCGGACAGGTCAAGGTTGCTATTGGTTTTATGATAGTGAGCAATATATATACCTCAGTGGGGTATTTTATTCATGAGAGGATTTGGGACAGGATCAAATGGGGCAAAACAATTTACAAAGGTGTCTACAAATAATACTCTTCCTTTCTATATCAGGGCATCGCTCTTAATAGTAGGGGCATACTTTCTCATCAGCATGCTATATCTGGCACAGGGCATCATATTGCCACTGATCTATGCCATCATTATAGCTACGCTGCTCAGCCCCGCAGTGGACTTTCTGACCAGAAAAAAACTAAACAGAACGTTATCCATCATCCTTGTTTCGACTATTGCGCTTTTGGTATTCGGCGGTCTTATAGCCTTGATAGCCTCGCAGGCAGGTATGATCAGTCATGCATGGCCGAAACTGATCGATAAATTTACAGATATCCTTGCGCAGGTCGTCACATGGGTATCCACTTGTTTCCATATCAGCACCGGCAGAATAGACGAATATCTGGCAAATACAAAAGCTGAGCTTACAAAAAACAGCAGTGCTGCCATAGGTATGACGCTAGTCACCATGAGCGGCATAGTGCAGGCTGCTATACTAACCCCCGTATATGTCCTTATGATCCTGTTTTACGAGCCCCACCTGCTGGCTTTTGCGCATCAGATATTTGGCGCTGACAATGACGAAAAGGTAAGCGAGATACTGACTCAGACCAAAACCATTATCAAAAGTTATCTGGTCGGCTTATTCATAGAATTTGTGATCATTGCTATCCTTAACTCGATAGGCCTGTTTGCGCTCCGGATCGATTATGCCATTCTGCTGGGTATCATAGGGGCTGCCTTGAATGTTATTCCTATTATAGGTGGGGTGATATGTATCGTATTATTCGTGATCGTGGCACTCGTGACCAAATCTGCGATATATATAGTGTACGTTTTGATAGTATATGCCGTTATTCAATTCATAGACGACCACTATATATTTCCAAAGATCGTCGGGGCCAAGGTAAAACTCAACCTGTTGATCTCCGTTATTACAGTCATCGTAGGAGATGCTTTGTGGGGTATTCCTGGCATGTTTCTTGCGATTCCACTCACTGCTATTGTCAAGCTCGTGCTTGACCATATAGAGCCTTTGAAACCATGGGGTTTTCTGTTGGGAGACCTGGTGCCGCCGAACCAAGGGAAAATGAAATTCAGTTTTGCTATTAAAGGTTTTATACAAAAACTATCATCAAAAAAAGAAATCAAATCATGACAATTCCACAAAAAAAAATCGCATTCGCATGCCTCATTGGCGTATTGATATCAATGTGTCTCGTCTTAAGCCAATGCAAATCCCCTACCCCGGAGGTAGAGNNACTAAGATAGACAGCGCTGCCGTAGATACATCTAAGGCGGTACAGGCGGCCACCCCTGATACCACTATCAAAAAGGCCACAAGGGTGCCACTCACACTGATCATCAAAAATCTGCGCTCTACCACTGCTACTATAGTGGTGGGACTGTATGGTACCAAAAACAAATTCCCGGATCCGAAAGACCAGCTAAAGGAGTATCATTTCACACCACATGGAGATGAGCTCACTGCCATGATCACAGATCAGAAGTTTGACGACTATGCTATAGCCATCTATCAGGATGTAAATGGCAATGGCAAGATCGACAAGAACATCGTCGGCATACCTACCGAGCCGTATGCGTATTCAAGAAACTATATCCCCCGGATCAAGGCGCCAAATTTTAATGACTGCAGATTTACTTATAATGATAGCAGCAATGTGGTCACTATGACCCTGAGTAAATAAACCTATAAGGAATAAATCATTATTTAACTCTAAATAACAGAAGATGAACATCAAAAGAATATTCGGATCGGTCCTCACAGTACTCGGTATCATAGGCATGATCTATACCGCTGTTATATTCGTCAATACTGGTGGTGGTATACGTGATATCAGGGCATTGGTCGTNNCTACAAATAAAAAATGGAAGAGACCAGACCTGTCACATCACCCAAGTCCTATCCGGCAAAACTATCGATAAAGATAGGAGAGGCCGCCATAGCTAAAGGCCATGAGCTATGTGCCTTTTGTATAGATGTGGCCAATGCAGTATTGTTTGTGCTACGTGTCATTCAGGAGACCTTCTCTCGCGATTTTGAATTAAAAGAATTTTTCTACCAGTGCTATAGTATCGGCTACAGGTCGCTGCCACTTATCTCCGTCACTGGCACTATCATGGGCTTAGTACTCACCATACAGTCACGCCCCGTCATGATCAGTTTCGGTGCGGTGGGCATGCTACCGGGCATGGTGGCGGTATCTCTGGTCAGAGAGATGGGCCCGNNCAGCTCGGGCATGGGTGCAGAGTTGGGCTCGATGAGAGTGACCGAGCAGATCGATGCGATGGAGGTGTCATCTATCCATCCGGTGAGGTTCCTGCTGGTCACACGGATACTGGCCGCTATATTGATGATACCCATATTGATCTTATATGCTGATGCGCTCGGAGTGTTTGGTAGCTGGATAGGGATCAATCTCAAAGGCGACGTATCACTGTCATTATTTTTCCAACAGGCCTTTAGCCATGTACACTTTTCAGACTTCATTCCCGCATTCATCAAATCCTTCTTCTTTGGCGCTATCATAGGTATAGTAGGATGCTATAAAGGATACAATGCCGGCCGTGGTACAGAGAGCGTGGGTAAAGCTGCTAACTCCGCCGTAGTGCTGGCCTCACTGCTGATAATAGTGGTAGATGTAATAGCTGTACAAATCACCGATATGCTCACCAAATGAACACAGCCCCAACAACAATAACAGAAACTGCGCCGCAGCAGGCAACGAACAATGAAGTCGTCGTTGAAGTGACTGATCTGAAAAAATCTTTTGGAGCACAGGAGGTATTGAACGGGGTATCGTTGAAACTATTTAATGGTGAAAACCTTGTGATACTGGGTCGGTCAGGTACGGGAAAATCTGTCATGATAAAATGTATTATCGGTTTATTGACACCAGATGCAGGTACGATAAGTGTATTCGGCGAAAATGTAGAAATGCTGAGCAGGATACAATTAAATACGATGCGTCAGAAAGTAGGTTTCCTTTTTCAGAATGGTGCATTGTATGACTCAATGACCGTAAGACAGAATTTGGAATTCTCACTGAGGAGGATAAAAAGAGAGCTCACAGAAAAAGAGATCGAAGAAAAAGTACATGAGGTATTGGAAAATGTCGGCCTCGCTGATCAGATAGATAAAACCCCTGCACAGCTCTCCGGTGGCATGCAAAAAAGGATAAGCCTGGCACGTACTATCATTGTTGACCCTTCGGTAATGCTCTATGATGAGCCGACCACAGGGCTTGACCCCATCACCTCAGTCGAGATCAGCAATCTCATCAACGATGTACAAAAGAAATACAAAACCTCTTCCATTGTCATTACCCATGATATCAAATGTGCTCGCACTACTGCGACCAGGATCATCATGGTAAAGGATGGATGTGTCTATAAAGAAGGTAAACTGGATGATTTCGAAAACTCGGACGATGAGTTGGTCAGGTCTTTCTTTATGTAAGTGAATATTAGAATAACAGATTTAATAAAACAATACAATGGATACCCATTCAGAAAAATTCAAAGTACGCTTAGGAGCATTTATAGCAGGAGGTTTACTGCTTTTCGTATTAGCTGTATTTGTGATCGGCAAGCAAAAAAACCTGTTTAATCCGGTTTTTAAGCTCAATGCCATTTTCGCTAATGTAAGCGGTTTGCAGGTGGGGAATAATATCCGGTTTGCCGGTATCAATGTGGGTATAGTAGATAATATCAAAATCATCAATGACACTTCGGTAAGAGTAGATATGCTGATCAGAAAAAATGTCAAAGAGTTTATTAAAACTGATTGTCAGGTCGGCATCGGATCAGAAGGACTGATAGGAGACAGGCTGATCACGATCACAGAAGGAAGTTCTGATGCACCTGAGGTGAAAGACGGACAGGAGCTCGTATCCAGCGAACCCGTCGAAACAGATGCTATCATGGCAAGCCTTCAGGTCACTGCAGGCCATGCTGAGGTGATCTCACAGCAGCTCGCAGAGATCATGTACAAAGTAAATAATGGTAATGGTATCCTGAGCAAATTGATCCAGGACTCAACCATGGCTGGCAATCTCGATGCGACCATGCTGAACCTCAGAAAAAGCACAAAAGGACTGGATGAAAACATGCAGGCTGCCAAACATAATTTCCTCTTTAAAGGGTATTTCAATAAGCTCGAAAAAGCCAAGGAAAAAAAGATAAAGGATACTGAAGAAGGCAAATCAGAAGAAAAAAAATAAGAGCAGCATGAGACATCATACATGTGTGAATGATGTAATATAAATCCACAATTGTATAACACTTTTGCCCACACCGGAGCGCATCTTTGCACTCTCATTTATTCATTAGCTCTTTTTTAAAATTCGATAAAAACACAAAACATGTATCACAAAATACAATTAACAAAAGCAACACTGCTCACGGCCATTTTGATATTCGGGACTAGTCTCGCATCAATGGCCACGGATTACACCGCTACCGTCAGTGGCAATTGGTCCAGTTCACTGACATGGGGAGGTACAGCTCCGTCATTCAGCACTACCGGTGCTGATAACATCACAATACCTGTAGGGGTCACAGTGACTCAGGATGCAGATGTGACCATCAATAATGCATCAGCTGTTTTACTGGTAGTAGGTACATTGACAGGTACTACTAATTTGAACCTGACTGCGGGTACTCTGACAGGTGCAGGCACAGTGGTCCTAAATGATCTGACTGTCGGCACTGGTGGCTGGATCACCTCGGTAGGTACTATCAGCGTCAGTCAGCTGGCCAATAGTCAGGCGACCCTCGCCATTTCTGCTGTCATGAGCGTAAGCAATACAGTAGTGTTGAATGCCGGTGTAGCTGAACTGGCTGCCGGTGGTGTATTGAACCTTGCCACAAATACAACCATCAATATGGCAGGTGGAACATTTAATGCGCTTGCAGGGTTGCCTACTCTCGCAGGTACTTACAACCTTTTGTACACAGGCGCTGTATCAGCCATAGGTGCTGAAGCATCTTTGACAGGTTTGCATAATGTAACGGTAAACCTTGCTTCAGCTACAAATCAATTGAGCATGGCGGGTAACCTTTCTGTCACAGGAGTATTGTCATTGCAACAAGGTGTTTTAAACCTTGCAGGCAATACACTTACCATCATCGGTGGTGTCACTACGACCGCAGGTTCGGTCGCAGGTAGCGCTACTTCTAATCTGGTGGTAAACGGGACAGGAAGTATCGGAAGCCTTGCATTCACCGCAGGCGCACAGACACTCGGCAACCTGACACTGGCCATACTCGGCAGCGGCAGTGTTTCACTGGCATCTGATGTAGCAGTAGACGGCATCACTACACTGACCTCGGGCAATCTGAACCTCAATGGCAATACTCTGAACATAGCAGGCACTATAGCAGCTGGTACAGGTACTATCATAGGTAGTTCTACTTCAGGCATCATACTCAGCGGCACTGGCCTGGTTGGTACATTACCACTCGGTACAGCAGCCAGTACTATTGGCACACTGACGGTAAATATAGCTTCCGCCGGCAATGTTTTACTCAGCAATGCACTAACTGTTTCAAATACGCTTACATTGCTCAACGGAAGTTTGGATCTGAGCGGACAAAGCCTTACCATTGGCGGAGTTGTAAATTCTTCAGGTGGTACGATCAGCGGCAGCCTTCTTTCTGACATTACATTCAACGGTTCAGGCAGTGCAGGTACATTAGCACTGACAGCTGCCAGCAGTACTATCAATAACCTGACGATCAATATAGGATCAGGCGGTTCGGTAGCATTAGCATCTCCTGTGACTGTAGCTGGTGTACTTACATTGGCACAAGGCACAATAGATATTGCAAAGAATGACCTCACAATGCTTACAGCTGCTACTATCACAGGTGGTTCAGCTGCGAGCTATGTAGTGACCAGCGATACAGGCAGTCTTATAATGACTGTGGCAAACGCAGGTGCTAATGGCTTGTTTCAGGTAGGTACAGCTGCAGACTATGCTCCTGTCACGGTCACCAATAACTCAACTCTGGCAGGTACGTTTTTTGTACTGGCTCACGAGGGAGTATTGCTCAATGGTACAACAGGCCCTGATATCTCTCAGTTTCAACCGGTGGTCAACACAAGCTGGAATGTAGAGTCTTCTCTCACTACCGGTGCTAATGTCAATCTCCTGATGGGATGGAATACATCTATGCAGGTCAATGCTTTTGACAATACACAGGCATATATCTCTCATTACACTGCCGGTGCATGGAATACAAGTGCGATCACCGCATCTACCATTCTGGGTGGTGGTTTATTCTCACTGGCACTGACAGGTGTGACTTCATTCAGCCCGTTCGCGGTATTCGGCCATAATGTAACTCTGGGTGTGGTAGCTGTCAATAGCAAAGACGTGATGGAAGTATATCCTAATCCATCAACAGATAAACTGACTATTCAGATAGCATCAGCTTCTGCTGTGACCAATGTAGAGATCACTGACATAAGCGGACAAACAGTAGCTCGCTTTGAATTAACTAATGGTGATAATACTATCAATATAGCAAGCCTGAATACTGGCAGCTATTTTGTAAAAGTATCAAACAGCGAGATGAGTGCTGTAAAGAAATTCGTCAAAATATAAACTGACAGTTCATGCGGTCACTAAACAAAGGGTTGGGGAATCCAATGATAAATAAGTGACCGGCATATCAGGCTGGTAAACCACCAGCCTGATGCTGCCAGAGGAAACCACGAGTCTCCGGAATATCTCCGGAGACTTTTTTTATTGAGTAATATGGCATGCTTTTCGTATATAAAATCTTACCACCAAACCCTAATTATGAATCCAAGAGCCAAAAAGATCAGGAATGTTTTGTTGGGTATCATTATAGCCATCATAGCACTGGTAGCGGTAGTGATCATCTTTATCTCCCCTATCGCCAAGTACCTGATCGAAAAATACGATGTCAAATACCTCGGCAGAGAGATCACTATGGATTGGATATATGTCAACCCATTCACGGGATATGCCTATATACACGGCCTCAAAATATATGAAGCAGGTGGCATGGATACCATTTTCATTTCAGCTAAAAGCCTGAGCGTCAAATATGCCATGCTGAAAATGTTTATGAAAACTTATGAAATAGAGAATGTCACGCTCACAGAGCCATGGGGCAGGTGTATACAGTATCATAAGAAATTCAATTTCAATGACATTATCGTCAGGTTCTCACCAAAGGACACTATAAAAAGCAAAGGGCCGCCGGTACACTTTAATATCCTGGATATAAAGGTCGTC
>PLSN01000460.1 GCA_003165135.1 Bacteroidota bacterium | reverse complement strand
TGGCCACGCGCTGCTGCTGCCCGCCTGATAGCTCATTGGTTTTATTATATACTTTTTCTTCGAGCCCTACTTGTTTCAATGCAGCCATTACCATATCACGACGCTGATTCTTACCGTATTTATATCCAAAGTATAATAGTGGCAATTCCACATTTTCGTATGCAGTAGTGCGGGGGAGCAGGTTATATGACTGAAAAACAAAACCAAAATTATCACGCCGTAATATAGCCAGCTCAGTGTTGCTCTTGTGTGTGGTATCGGTGCCATCAAAAAGATATTGCCCTTTGGTAGGACGATCTAAGCAGCCCAGCATATTCATAAATGTTGATTTGCCGGAACCCGAAGCACCCATGATGGCCACCAATTCCTTGGGCTGCACAGTCATATTAATACCGCGCAATGCACTAAACTGCGTCCCGCCTGTGATGAAGGTCCTCCATACATCCTTTACCTCAATAACCGGTTTTGCTGAATCTTCCATTTTTATTTTCCCGCGGGTTTGGGCGTTGTCGTAGTTGGTGCTTTTTGCTGAGTGGTAGTAGGTATGATACTCTTCAATTTTTGCGATTGTTCTTTTACGATGCCGGTAGCTATTTTCATACCTTCATGCAGGTCCTTTCCTTCTATCTCTGCCATCACGCCATCATCCAGTATTCTCTTTACAGTGTCACAATACATCATTGTGCCTTTCATATCGGCACACCTGCCGTTTGAGCCTGCATTGGAAGCAGAATCGCAGATCACCCAAATGGTTTGCTTATTATGATCGGCAGAAGGGACCAAAGTATCACTTGCATTAGGATTGAATAGTAGTGCGGTCATCGGCACTACCAATACGTCTTTATGTTCCGCCACTTTGATGGTCAGCGTGGCAGTCATGCCAGGGATCAATGAAAGATCCTCGTTGACGAGATTGATCATCACATTATAGGTCACTACATTCTGGTTCATGATAGATTGTAGCCTGACCTGAAAGACTGTGCCATGATACACCCTGTCAGGATAGGTCTCTACGGTGAAATCCACATCCTGTCCGGGTTTGACCCAGCCTATATCTGCCTCATCGATACTGGCTGTCACCTGCATGATATGCGGGTCATTGCCGATGGCAAACAAAGTAGGTGTAGCAAAACTCGCTGCTACTGTCTGTCCTATGGTCACATTCCTATTGATGATGATACCTCTGATCGGCGCAGTGATGGTGGCATAGCCAAGATTCATCTTAGCTCTTTTCAAATCAGCCTCAGCTCCCTGTACTGTACTCACTGCACCATCATAGCTGGCTTCCTGTATATCATAATCGCTTTGATCCACTGCTTTGCGCGCCAGCAATTCTTTGTAACGGGCAAATTCTTTTTTCTGCTGGACTAAAGTTGTCCTCGCTTTATACAGGGCAGCCACTGCATCTGTCACTTGTGTCGCCAAAGGAATCGTATCGATCATGGCAATGACCTCTCGGGGCCTTACACTATCATTGAAATCGACAAATATCTGCGTGATGATACCTGATACCTGGGTACCTACGTTGATGACCAGTGAGTCATTCAGGTTTCCGGTAGCAGTGATGCCATAGGTAATATCACCGCGCTTCAGGTCAACAGTGCTATAATGAATTTTTTCGGATTTGGCATATCTCCAATAACTATAGCCTCCTATACCACCGCCTACCAGGACCACGGCGCCGACAATCAATGCTATTTTTAAACCTTTTTTCATCTTCTGTCATCTATTAAAATGTGATTGGGGCACCTCTGTAGTAATCCAGTATTTTCGTGTTAAACAATAAGCCATATTTGGCTTGCAAATAATCAGACAGTGCTTTTTGATACGAATTTTTTTGTACGATCAGGTCAGAAGCAATCATTTTACCTTCATGAAACTTAACTACAGATAAGTCATAAGCCGCTTTGTTAGCTTCCACCTCCTCATTAGCTGATGTGTATTGCGCCTGAGAGTTTTCCGCAGTAGTATAAACCTGTTCGATCGTTTTGCGCAGATTCACTTTTGTCAGTTCTTCGCTTAGGACAGCGTTGTCAAGGTTTACCCGCTGTTTTTTTACATTATTGCGCACCTGCAGGTAATTAAGAATAGGTACTGTAAGGCCTATTGAAAAGCTTCCGTTCACATTTTCTCCCAATTGAGTGGCAAAGTGCTGATTATTTTCACCATTTGTTTCCTCTGAGACATTACCTACTACTATTTCCGAAGGATTGCCTTGTACATATCCTATGTTTTCCAAAGTACTAGTGGTAATGTTGCTTGATTGTTTTGAGTAATCAGTTCCTGCATTTGCCTTGAATATTAACTGAGGATAATATGCTCCCTTAGCTACTTTCAGCGCATAGTCGACGCTTTGTGTTTTTAGAGCATAAGATTTGACGATGGGTTGAAAGGATAAGCTTTGAGAATAGATATTGTTTATGTCGTCTAATTTTTTTTCTGCAGGGTCAACTGAAGCAGTATAATCCACATCGAAAGTCTCAGATACAGGTATGTTTATGAATTGCTGCAAGGATACTTTGGCGATCTTCCATTGACTTATTGTATTGACGACAGTATATTTATCTGAAGCCAATTGTGACTTTACTGTCAGCATGTCGCTTTCGGTTTTTTTGCCCACATATTCCATATCGGATGTGGTTTGGAGCAGTGTACTATCAGCAGACACCTGATTTTGTGCGATCTTGATGGCCTCACTGGTATAGAGTACCTGCAGATAGGCATTAACTATATTAATGGTCAGATTAAATTTGGCATCCTCGAGGTCAAATTTAGATGAACGGTGGATCAGCTCATTTTGCCTTATAGTATTCAATAATTGAAGTCCATCAAAAAGGTTTTGTGTGACACTGACAGAGCCTGCTGTGGACCATACCGTACCTGTTTCATATTCATCTGTGATAGGGTTTACTAATCGACCCAGACTCAGATTCTGTGACAGGCTCCCATTAATAGTCGGCAGGAGATTGTTTTTGCTTTGCTTCAGATTAATGCGGTTTAGCTCGATCGTATTGATGTCCTGCTGGATAGTGATGTTATTGAAAATAGCGCTGTCTATACACTGCTTTAATGTCCAGGGAGCATTTTGAGCAGATATATATCCACCGCTAAGCAGCAGTGAAATCAATAAAATTATCTTTCTTTCTAATGGCGGCATGATCAAATTAATTCTAAGTGCAAATAAACTCCTGGTATCGCAAATAAGTTGTGATATATGTCAAGCTTAAGATTTAGTTTATATGATTTTAGTCAGCTTTAATATCTGCGGAACGAGAGATATTGGACATAAATATCTGATGTGAAGGTGCAATCACTTTCTATCAAAACATTACACAATAGCGGTAATAAGTTACATCATTCACACATCGCCTTTATTTGCCTTCTGATCGATTTATCAGTAGGGTATGTATTTATTTCTCAAATTCATTTACATTTAGACAGGTATAATTTTCTGCATGTCACGCAAGACCATAACTCGCTTGCTTATTATCCTGCTCATTTCTTTGATATTGGGCATTGGCATAGGTGTATATAGGATAGCCTCTATCAAGAGCAGTCCTGCCTTTAAGACTTATGGCAGCTGGCGCGGTACAACCGACCTGCCGCTCAACCGTGATAACCTCGTCACCACACAGGTCACGATTTTCGCACTCTTTGCTTTGCCTTCGCAGGAAGCTGTTTATCTTTTCGCAGCAGATGACAATACAGGAAATCGGTTGAATGGAGATAGCAGGTATTCACTATCCGGCAACATCAATGATATAAAGGCCGAATACTGGAGCATCACAGCCTACGGGCCTGATCAGTACCTGATTCCAAATGAAGAAAACCGGTATTCTTTTAATCGTGACAACCTGCAAGCAGACAGCTCCGGTAATTATACCATGTATCTATCGGCTGATAAAAAAGAAGGGAATTGGCTGCCCTTAAAAAGGGGCTCGGGGTTTCAACTCGTGCTAAGGATATACCATGGACAGAAAGCATTTATGGAAGGATTGGATAAAACAAAACTGCCAGTCATAAGAAAACAATAAAGATGAAAAGGTTCGGTATTGATGCACTTATTGTTGCCCTACTGGCATTCATTTTCCAATGGGCATTGATCAGGTATGCCCCTGATATAGTATACAAGATCGCTGTGCATCGTACCAAAGGCCAAAGTAATCAGTGGATCAGTGCGGGAAAGACAGATGCAAAGATGCGACGTGTAGTGATGCTCAATCC
>PLSN01000408.1 GCA_003165135.1 Bacteroidota bacterium | reverse complement strand
CCCCTTTAGGGGGTTTGGGGGTATGGCCAGATACATTGTCTTTGCAGCATTGCTGGTCGGTTTGTTTTTTCCGCTGCATATCATCCTCGCGCAGTCCTCGTCAACCAGTCAGACAAACAAACAAAAGAAAGAGCAGCTCGAGCAGCAGATGAAGTCCCTGCGCAAAGAGATCGCCGATATGGAAAAGCAGCTCAAAGAAACGAGCAGTATGAAAAATAAAAACCTCGAAGAGGTGCAGATACTGACCGAGAAGATCAAAAAGCGGGAAGACCTCATTTCAAACTACAGTAACCAGATAGATAATCTGGAGAATAATATCACAAGCACTGAGAAGAATATCGAGTCACAAACAGTGGAGGTAGAGAAAATGAAAGTGGATTATGCGAAGATGCTACGCACGACATATAGTGATCTCGCCATACAGAATGAATATACTTTTCTCATATCGTCGACTTCATTCAACGAAGCAATAGCACGCTATAACTATCTCAAACGAATATCAGAATATCGCCGTAAGAAAGCAGAAGAGCTGGACCAGATCATCAATGATCTCCAGAATAAAAAGACAAGCCTCGAGCAGAGCAAGAAGAAGAAAGAAGGGCTGCTCGAAGCGCAGAGCGAACAGAAGGAAAAACTCCTAGGGGAAAAAGAAGAGACAGACAAAATGATCGCACAACTCGGCGAGAAAGAGAAAAAACAACGCCGCTATGTGGAGATCAAAAATAAAGCAGTGCAGGCATTGAACAGTAAGATCCAAAAGATCATAGAAGATGAAATAAAATCAGCGCGTAAGAAAGCAGAAGATGCTGCCAAGAAAAAAGCACTGGCTGAAAATAAAAAATCAGGAACGACCACAACCATATTGCCGAAGAGCAGTGCCAGGACAGAAACCATCCTGATGTCACCAAAAGACCAGGAACTGAGCAATGATTTCGCGAGCAATAAAGGCAAGCTGCCATGGCCGGTGGCGAAAGGCACCATAGTCGGAGCCTTCGGCAAGCATGAGCACCCGACACTCAAGGGTGTATTTACAGAGAATAATGGACTTGATATAAAGGCCGAGGATGGTTCACACGGCAGGGCGATATTTAAAGGCTCTGTGGTCAGTGTATTCACACTGCCGACCACACAGACCTGTATCATAGTCAAGCATGGGGAGTATTTCACAGTATATTCAAATATAGCTGAGGCTACTGTCAAATCAAACGACAATATCATCACTAAGCAAAATCTTGGCACGCTTTATACTGATAAAAATGAGGCTCAGACCAAAATACATATCGAGATATGGAAAGGCAAAGACAAACTCAATCCTGCCGAGTGGCTTTCTGCTAATTGATAAATTATTATCCGACTTTTTTACCTTCGTTGTACTTTAATCCTATTCCCCCATGGTAAGACTACTCAGAATATTTTTTGTATTTATCTCATTGCTTATTGTTCACAGCGTGATGCTTCAGGCTCAGGAGACCACCTTTNNGCCAACGGCCCGGATGACTATCGTGAGGGTTTACATGCCTTCATCAATGTGACACTCTACAAGGACTATAAAACCAAGATCGAAAATGCGACACTGGTCATCAGAGATGGCAAGGTAGTAGAGGCCGGCGCAGGCGTGACCGTACCAACTGGCGCCATAGTGCATGACCTCAAAGGCAAGTTTATTTATCCGTCTTTCATAGACATCTACTCCGACTATGGTATGCCCGTGGTCACAAAGATCCGTCAGGAAAATCCTCAATATGAATCCAACACCAAAGGCGCGTATAACTGGAACCAAGCAATTAAATCAGACTTCGAAGCATACAAAAACTTTCAGGTCAGCGATATACGTGCAGACGAACTCAGGAAGCTGGGCTTTGGCACGGTACTGACCCATCGCAAGGATGGTATCGCTCGCGGCACAGGCACTGTCGTCACGCTGAATACTGATAAGGAAAACAAAGTGATACTAAAAGGGAATGCATCTGCGCATTACTCTTTTAATAAAGGCTCCTCTACTCAGGCATATCCCGAATCGCTCATGGGCGCAATAGCCCTGATACGCCAGACATATCTGGACGCGCAGTGGTACAAAAGTCTCACAGAAAAAAAAGAATACAATATCACCCTTGAAGCATGGAATAATAGTCAAGGACTTCCTCAGATATTTGATGCCGGAAGCTGGCAGAATGCATTGCGGGCAGACAAGATCGGCAATGAGTTTGGAGTGAAATACATCATCAAAGGCGATGGCACAGAGTACCGCCGTATCAAAGAGATCAAAGACACAAAAGTACGTTATATCCTGCCATTGGTTTTTCCCAAAGCATATGATGTAGAGGATCCATACAAGGCGTTGATGGTCGGACTCGATGATATGAAACACTGGGAACTCGCACCTGCCAATGCCACTGCACTCAGCAAAGCCGGTGTTGATTTTGCGCTGACCACATCTGATCTCGAGAAAAAAGAAGACTTTCTAAAAAATCTCCGCACCACTGTGAAGTATGGCCTGAAAGAAGAAGAAGCGCTCAAGGCTATCACATGGAATCCGGCGCAATTTCTGAACATACAGGATATGGTAGGTTCACTCGATAAGGGGAAACTGGCGAACTTTATCATCACATCAAAACCACTCTTCGATGATAAATGTGTGATCAATGAAAACTGGATACAAGGAAGGAAATATGAGATCAATAGACCGGACCCCAAGGATATAAGAGGGGAGTATAAACTAACACTTGTTAGTAGGAAAGGAACTATCAACTACCCATTACTGAAAGTGACAGGAGAAATAGCAACACCAAAAGGACAGCTAACGATTGATACTAATAAAACGGAAGTTAAGATCGGCTACAAGGATAATGAGATCACACTTTCATTTGCTGCTGACAAGAAAAAACCTAATGACAAATATCTGTTGACCGGTAATGCCGATCAGGTTGCTAAGGCTTGGAAAGGCAAAGGTCAATCTCCCGATGGTGACTGGCTGGACTGGACGGCAGAATTTATCAAAGAAATACCGGACACATCTAAACCGCCAAAGAAAGACACAATAGATTTTGCTTCAATGAGCAAGGTTACTTATCCGTTTATGGGTTATGGCAATGAAGAAATACCCCAGGCAGAAAATGTGATTATCAAAAATGCGACGGTATGGACAAATGAAAAAGAAGGCATTTTAAAGAATGCGGATGTAGTCATTAAAAATGGAAAGATCGCTGCAGTAGGCAATAACCTGAGTTGTGCAGAATGTAAGTCTATAGATGGCAATAATATGAATGTCACATCCGGTATCATAGATGAGCACAATCATATTGCGATACAAGGTGAGGTGAACGAAGGCACAGAGGCCAGCAGCGCAGAAGTGAGGATAGGAGATGTGATCACGAGCGAAGACATCAATATCTATCGCCAGCTGTCAGGCGGTGTCGTGGCCGCACAACTGCTGCATGGCTCTGCCAATCCTATCGGCGGTCAGTCGGGTCTCGTGAAATTCAGATGGGGATATGCACCTGAGAAAATGAAAATAGAAGGTGCTGATGGTTTTATCAAGTTCGCGCTCGGTGAAAATGTGAAGCAGTCCAACTGGGGCGATAAATACTCTATCCGCTACCCTCAGACCCGTATGGGCGTCGAGCAGACCTATGTGAATGAATTTACTCGTGCGAGAGAATATGAGAAAGCATTGAAAGAAAAGAAGAATGTCCGCCGTGATCTGGAGCTGGATGCGCTCGTGGAGATATTGAACAAAAAACGTTTCATCACCTGTCACAGCTATGTACAGAGCGAGATCAATATGCTTATGCATGTGGCAGATTCATTTGGTTTCCGGGTGAATACTTTCACTCACATACTTGAGGGCTACAAAGTAGCGGACAAGATGAAAGCACATGGCGCCAATG
Organism: Bacteroidota bacterium; assembly: GCA_003165135.1. Lineage (GTDB taxonomy): Bacteria > Bacteroidota > Bacteroidia > Chitinophagales > LD1 > UBA1941. The sequence goes on along the minus strand of PLSN01000408.1, from coordinate 628 downwards.
GTTCGACATTTGCGGATTGGTGGGCATATAAATACGAAGTGATAGATGCGATCCCATACAATGCTTCTATTATGACCAAAGTCGGCATCAACACTGCGATCAACTCGGACGATGCTGAGATGGCGCGCCGCCTCAATCAAGAAGCAGCTAAGTCAGTGAAATACGGAGGTATGGCAGAAGAAGATGCCTGGAAGATGGTCACACTCAATCCTGCTAAAATGCTCCACCTCGATAGCCATATGGGTAGCCTCAAGGTTGGCAAAGACGCAGACATCGTGATATGGAGCGATAACCCGCTATCGATCTATGCGAGTGTAGAGAAGACTTATGTCGATGGCATTTGTTTCTATGATAAAGATAAAGATGCAGCTAAAAGAGAATCTATCCAACGCGAACGGGCACGTATAGCACGCAAAATGCTCGACGAAAAGAAAGCAGGAGCGCCTACTCAGGAAGTACCAAAGAAAAGCAATATGGTATACAGCTGTGGAGGCAATGATTAATGTAGAGACGCAAAATTTTGTGTCTCTCGGACTTTAAAATGAAATTACACAAGAAATTTAAGCTAATGATAAAGAGATTAAAAATTATTGCACTACTGGTATCGTCAATTGTCAATTGTCAATTG
>PLSN01000131.1 GCA_003165135.1 Bacteroidota bacterium | reverse complement strand
CAGGCACACCGGGCGCATACATGCAGTACGCCGGCTTTCACGATATATATACCGCACCATCGGGCAGTATAGGGGCATCATATCAGCTGCCGATGAATAACTATATCAAACTCAATCTGGCTAGAAGCTATCGTGCGCCATCTATACAGGAGCTAAACTCCAATGCGCTGAATGCAGGATCCAATGCCTATATCATCGGCAATACACATCTGAAAGCTGAAAAGGGCTATGAAGCAGACCTGGGTTATGGATATAATGGCAAAGACATAAATATCGAGGTGAACGGATTTTTTAATTACATAGACAATTTTATATTTCAGGACCGGCTGGCCAGTAAATTTGGCGGAGATTCTATCCAGCAGGGATTTCCTGTCTTCCAGTATTTAGCCAATACCGCTATCATCACGGGACTGACAGCTTATTTTAATATACATCCCACTGTGGCAAAATGGATCGAGATAGATAACGGCTTCACGTATATCTATTCCTTCATGCCCCATCAGACAGATTCCACCCAGCATGTGCCCCTGACGCCCGCTCCGCGTCTGACCTCTCAGGTTAAATTCAAGATACCTACCGGCAAGACTTTCCTCAGCGGGCTATATATATCGTTCGGGCTGGAGCATGACTGGGCGCAGAATAATATCTATAGCGAGATGTATACCGAGCTGCCATCTGTAGCCTATACCCTCTATAATGCAGGCATCGGGACCAGTTTCATCAATAAAAAAACCAAACGAGTGCTTTGTTCGCTATATATCAACTGCAGCAACCTGACCAACCTCGCCTATGTCAGCCACCTGAGCCATAATGCATACTTCCTCGCCTATAATGCGACTCCTGCCGTAGTGACCCAGCAGAGCCAGGGCATTTATAACATGGGCAGGAATGTAGGATTCAAACTCCTTATCCCTTTCGGCGGGCGTAAAACATCTGATACTCAAAAAGGAATAGGTGATTATGATTGAGCAGGACATTCTCTCTTAGTTATATTCACGGCCAGTGTATGCAATAAACCGGCCTTTTTAACGTTTTGGTGAAATGTTAGCTATAAATGGCTCTTTTCCTTATTTTCGCACCTCGTTGGGAAAAATCAGGTCATATTATTTCGCCGTTTGCCTCATTTTGACAGGCTTTGCTGCACATGCACAGGAGCATGAGGTAGGGGCATGGGTGGGTATTGCCAATTATTTCGGCAGTCTCAATCCCTCATTCAACTGGCAATATCCCCATCCTGCAGGAGGTTTATTATACAGGTATAATATCAATAAACGCTGGGCTGCCAAGGCTGTGGTCAGCTATGGTGAGGTGTCAGGCAATGATGCTACCTCAAAGATCGCCTTTGACCGTCAGCGCAATCTTTCTTTCCGCTCATCTATAGCGGATGTATGCGGTACATTCGAGTTCAATTTTTTCAAATGGAATAAGAACAACCCCAAGCATAACGGCTTCACGCCATATATAGCTGTGGGTTTTGGTATGTTCTTCTTCAATCCTGAAGCTTTCTACAAAGGCCAGTGGTACTATCTCCAGCCACTGGGCACCGAGGGGCAGAACGACCCCAGCTACTCAGGTGTCAAAAAATACAAGCTATACAGCTTTGAGGTGCCGCTTGAGGGTGGTTTCAAGATACATATCAAGAAAAACTGGAGTGCGAATATCTTCGCCTCGGTGCATGAGACCTTTACTAAGTACCTCGATGATGTCAGTGGTGTCTATGCCTCCACGGCTTCACTGCCCGGCGGCTCTCATGGCATAGCAGCAGCACTGGCTGACCGATCAGGTGAGGTCAATGACGGAGTGAATATCGGCAAGCCCGGCTATCAAAGGGGCAATGGCAGATATGACCAGTACGTGTTCGTGGGTGTAGCGATCACTTATACCTTTATGTCGCTGAAATGTCCTCCTCCGGGACAGGACTGGCCGTACAGGTAATTTACAATGATAGTTACTTTGAAGGTTAGAAGAGGACACTGGGCATTGAAAAAACTACCCGAACAATTTTGACTTTAATTCATTGTACTCCTCTGCGCTTATTTTACCCTGGCTTTTTAACTCAACAAGTTTTTCAAGTTCATCTGCTTTGTTGATTTGCTTAGTTTCATGTAGAATAGTAGTTTGCGCCACTTGCTTGCCGACATTTTTTTCTATTGCAATATCATTTATTGCCTGTGTAATAGCCGGTACATTTGGGAAAGGCCCTCCTTTAAATCTTGAGGATACACCATCATTCTCTTTGATCTCTACATATCCGAAATTGAGCAATTTGCCTATGGCGCTTCTATAATAAACAGCTTCATATATTTTGTCAGATTGAATAAAGCGAAGACTATCCTTGTAAATGTATCCGTAGTTTATTGAAATGCCATCTGATTGGACCTCCCAATAGTATCTGGATTTTCGGATACAGTCCAGTATGACGAGGCAAAGCGATATTGTAAACGATACTAACAAGAATACAAAGAAATAATTGCCTACTTTCAGTCCTATTGCCTGATGTGCGTTAAGTTTAGCGTAGCGACTGCTATCTTTCGCGAGGTCATTTAAAAAAAACAAGCAAACTGCAATTAAAAGAAGCCAGAAAGTTATTGAGAAAGCCCTGATGCGATGCCACCAGACATAACGTACTTTAAATGTTGTGCTGCTCATGCGGATTTTGTTTTTTATTTACTGAATTTTTATAATTTTCCTCTGTACTGCCACACTACCGTCCTGATTTTGAACCCTGACCAGATACATACCGCTCGCGTAGGCGGAGATGTCGAAATCCATCGTCGTCTTNNCGATTCGCTGGCCGGTGCAGTCGTATATCTCCACTGACTGGCTTTGAGTCAGCCCCGTGACCATGAAAGGGCCGGTGGTCGGATTGGGATAGACATTTATTGCACCTGCGCCTATTTTGTTTATACCAGTGGCAGTGGAGGTATCTTTATAGCTAAAAATAACGCCATCTCCGTTTGCCCCACCACTCTCTGCCAGCCCATACAAAACACCTCCCGAAAGAGTTAATGAACCATAGGGATATGCACCTTCCGGAGCATTTAAACCATCAAAATCATGCAGGTCTGTATATACATTACTAACCGGATCATAGGAGAAAATAACCCCATAACCTGCTCCGCCGCCTGATGTTATCCCATATAAAATACCTCCTGAAAGCGTTAATGGGGTATAACTATTACCTCCACCAGGATATGCACCACCATTTCCGGTAAAGTTAATCAGGTCTGTATATACATTACTGACAGGATCATAGGAAAAAATAACCCCATTTCCCAATGACCCTCCACCCGATGTCGTCCCATATAAAATGCCTCCTGATAGAGTTAATGTGCCATTAGGATGTGCACCTGTAGCTCCACTGCTTCCGCCAGGGAGAATCAGAAGGTTTGTAAATATATTTCCAGCCGGAATATAGGAAAAAATATTCCCGTTATTATACCCTCCTTCCTGAGTCACCCCATATAACGTGTCTCCTGTTACCGAAGGCGTTAATGAGCCAGTAGGACCCCAACCTGTATCTGCACCGCCGCTTGCACCAGCGAAGCTAATCAGT
>PLSN01000013.1 GCA_003165135.1 Bacteroidota bacterium | reverse complement strand
CATCGAAGGTCACTTCGAGGCCATTCTTTTTATATTCATCTGGCAGGTATGCGGGCACGAATTTTTCCTTTTTGCTTTCGTCGGGTATGATCACAAAATCGCCATCAGCCTTGCGGATAGTCGCTTTTATCTTGTAAACTGCTTTAGAAAATTCGAACTTAGAATCGTTGTTTGTTCCTTTCGGTCCGTGCCCTGAGAAAAGGCCGTAAATAAAGAAAGGTATGAAGACGAGGACTCTCATAATACGCGGTTTGTATTGACTTACTACGTCTGTGCGTCAGAAAGGTTGCATTTGAACCTGAATTTTTTTCAATCTACCCCCAAACCCCCTGAAGGGGNNGTCCCCTTTAGGGGATTTAGGGGTTTCCGCTGCGAAAAAAATTCTCTTTCCTTATATTCGCCCGTAATATGAGCAAAGAATACAGCGCAAATGCCTTTCAGGAGATCATCTCCCACTGCAAGGAATATGGATTTATCTTCCCTTCATCTGAGATATATGACGGCCTCGGCGCTGTCTATGACTACGGCCCCTATGGCGTCGAGCTGAAGAAAAACATACAGGAATACTGGTGGCGCAGCATGGTCCAGCTCCATGAGAATATCGTGGGCATCGATGCTGCCATCTTCATGCACCCCAAGACCTGGAAAGCCTCCGGACATGTGGATGCATTCAGCGATCCGCTGATAGACAATAAAGACTCCAAGAAACGCTACCGTGCAGATGTACTGATCGAAGAGGCGATGGCAAAGATCGAAGACAAGATCAATAAAGAAGCTGATAAGGCGGCGAAGAAATTCGGCGACACTTTTGATAGAGAAATGTTTCTCAAGACCAACCCCAACGTGCTCCGCAATCAGGAAAAGATAAATACCATTGAGGCGCGATTCAAAAAAGCACTGGAAGATAATGATATGGATGGCCTCAAGCAGATCATCATAGACCTCGAGATCGTATGTCCTGTCAGTGGCACCCGCAACTGGACCGATGTGCGCCAGTTCAACCTGATGTTTTCTACGCAGGTTGGTTCGGTAGCAGATGAGTCCGACACGATATACCTGCGCCCTGAAACAGCACAAGGGATCTTTGTCAATTTCCTCAATGTGCTCAATACTTCGCGCCAGCGTATCCCTTTTGGTATCGCACAGGTGGGCAAGGCATTCAGGAATGAAATAGTGGCGCGCCAGTTTATCTTCCGCACCCGTGAGTTCGAGCAGATGGAGATGCAGTTCTTCGTGCGACCCGGCACAGAGATGGAGTGGTACAATAAATGGAAAGAGACACGTATGGCATGGCACAAATCGTTGGGCTTTGACGATGGCGACCTGCGTTTTCACGACCATATCAAGCTGGCACACTACGCCAATGCCGCTGTGGATATTGAGTTCAATTTCCCTTTTGGTTTTAAAGAGATCGAAGGTATCCATTCCCGCACTGACTTTGACCTGAAGCAGCATCAGGAGCTATCAGGCAAGAAACTGCAATACTTCGATGCAGAGCTCAATGAAAGCTATGTACCATATGTAGTGGAGACATCTATCGGCCTCAACCGTACATTTCTAGCGGTCCTGGGCTACAGCTATAAAAATGAAAAACTCGAAGACGGGACAGAACGTGTAGTGCTATCATTGCCGCCATTCCTCGCACCGATCAAGGTAGCAGTGCTGCCACTGATGAAAAAAGACGGACTCCCTGAGAAGGCCCGTGAGATCATGAATGAACTGAAATATGATCATCTATGCTTCTATGATGAGAAAGACTCTATCGGCAAACGCTNNATAAAGTCACCATCCGCGACCGCGATACGATGAAACAGGAGCGTGTCGCCATATCGGAACTCAAAGGCATAGTAGCGAAGAAGGTGGATTGGAGGAGGGGAGCTATATAGCGTGCCCCTTCGGGTCGGGCTGTACGCTTGTAGTCCTCACTCGCTAATCGCTCGCTCCGGGCTACCGCTACCATCCCTCACGCAAGGCTTATGTTTGAAGATTATATTGGTAAATAAGTATATTTTCAACTTTACCCTATATCTTTATTTAAAGTAAAATGAATTTATGCGTATATACTTATTGGTATTATTCGTTTTAAGTAGCTTCTTTCTATTAGGTCAAACAGACATGAGCGTAGATGCAACTGTTAATTATATTAACAATAAATTTTCAGAAAATCCATTTCTATGGCAGAGTACTTTCCACACTCAAAAAATGTCTTATCAGCTTTCTGTTGAATCTAATGGTTTGATTAAAGTGATTTACACTGATGAGTATCCTAACAAGGAAACACCTGACGGTAAAGAGGAGTTTGGTTTTTTTCCAAAAGATGTAACAATGACTTATGACAAAACATCCTCTCCAGGGTTTTTTATTGTAAAAGTTAACTGCATTAAGGGGGACTGTATTTTGGAAAAGTCAATTTCCGGTCCTTCTTATTCGAAGGATCTTGATGGATTTTACAACCTTCGTGCCATATATTTTCCAAGTGATCTAACAGCAAGATCAGTACTCAATGCATTATCGCATTTGTGCGAAAAAATAAATTTGGACAAAATTTATAGCCAAAAGGAAAATAATAATGACCCATTTGCTCCTAAGAGGGAAATACCAATTGAAATACATAAGGATACACCTGGAACAAGCGAGCCCAATGTTGTCAAAATGATAAAAGCTGATGGAGTCTTTCAAATACCAGTAGTCATTAATGACGTTCTTAAAATAAGTTTCATATTCGACTCAGGATCATCAGATATATCAATATCGCCTGATGTAGCTTTAACATTAATAAAAACCGGTACTTTAAAAGAAACCGATTTTATTGGCTCCCAAACATATAAATTTGCTGACGGCAGTACCGCTATCAGTCAAACTTTTATAATTAGACAGCTTTCTATTGGCAACAAAATCTTAAAAAATATACGGGCATCGATTTCAAGCACAATTGATTCGCCAATGTTATTAGGCCAAAGTGTTCTTGAGAGATTTGGCACTTTTACTATAGACAATATAAATCACACCATTAAATTCGACTAATTTTATAAGACAGGAGAATAGCTATTAAAAATCGGATATTTATCCATAATGGTTCCGTTATATGCTTTCTGTGTTTCTCCATCATCAATAATCCCAATAGATCCATAATAAGGACTGCAATCACCATAGTAAATGATTTCAGAGTTGATTTGAAAATCCAAACTTGAATGACAAGGTCTTCTTAACAATTCTACGTTC
>PLSN01000159.1 GCA_003165135.1 Bacteroidota bacterium | reverse complement strand
TAGAGTAGGGGATCTGATTAAAGATTTTTTGGGAAAAGGATTTGAAGAAGAATCCCTGAAACAAGGGAAAAACTATTTGCTATATAATGTTTGTAAAAGCCTTGTAGTTAATTTTCTGAAAAATGAAATAAAAAGAACAGAGGAACTCGCAAAAGATGGCAAAACTATCACCGTCACATTGCTCGAACAAAAGATGGAGCAGCGGATTAAGTTAGGTGATAATGATATTTATATTCACGGACTCACCGATAGAGTAGAGCAGGTAGCTGGGGTGACGGGTATAGCGGATTATAAGACAGGCGACTCAAAACGCGGTAAGGTCAAAATAGATGATATGGCACTACTCAGAAGCTCCCCTGAGTACAGTAAAGCCTTTCAACTTATGATGTATGCTTGGCTGTATCGCGGGCAGTATGGCAAACAGCCCCAAGGCATCCGCTCAGGTATCTATTGGCTACGCCATGCTGAAGGCAAATATGAATCACTCATGAAAGATAAGTCCGATCTGATAGCTGATAGCACTTTGAATTCATTTCAGAATATTCTGGAAGAGATCCTTACAGAAATGGTTAATAAAGATATTCCATTCACTAAGACTGAAGACAAAGATCGGTGCAAATTCTGCGACTTTGTAAGGATTTGTGGCAGAGATTAGGCTAAATTCATTTTGACGTTTGCTTGTGACTGATAGCTTGCTTTACAAAGTACTTTTAAAGTTTTTCTGATACTCTTCCCACGGCGTAGTTTTAAAACTATTCGTAGCATGGAAAGTCAAGATCTGCTCAGCTGTCTTAGCATCCATGTATCCAGGTACTATATTGATCAGGTTTAGTTCTTCATCCAGATAAATAGTGGTAGGGAAACTCATCCTGTTTTGCAGTAGAAAAGTAGCAAGTGTATTGTATCGCCCGTCTGAGCTGTATTTCTGTCCCTTAAACATGATATCATCATGAGTTTCAGCATTAAACTTGACACAATAGAAATTTTCACTCATGTATTTTGCGATCACAGGGTTTTCAAAGGTCGTGGCATCCATTTTTTTGCACCATCCGCACCAGTCGGTATATACGTCCACAAACACTTTTTTAGGCTTTTTCTTTTGTGCGGTCTGCATCTCCTCCCAGGTCATCCATTTGATATGCGGACCGTCGGCAGGTTTGACAGGATCGCTCGGCTTAAAAGAACATAGAGCCAAAGCAGCTATTAGTATGAAGATGAACTTTTTCATTTTGTTAATTCTTGCTACAAAAATATAAAAAATTGTGCCAAACTTTTAAATCTATGGTTGTCAACAGTTGATGACTTGCTGATCCTTTGCACTTTACTAAAAATACCTAACTTCGATTTTGAAATAATCACATGAAGGTATATTTTGATAATGCGGCTACCACTCCGCTGGCCAAGGAGGCCCTGGATGAAATGCTCCCGTTCCTTACGGAGAATTTTGGAAATCCGTCATCCATACATGGCTACGGGCGCAAGTCACGCGCGGCGATAGAAAAAGCCCGTAAGATAGTAGCCGCTGCGATCAATGCATCTACAGCAGAGGTATTCTTTACCTCCTGCGGTACCGAGTCAAATAATATGGTCATCAAGCAGGCTGTTAAAAAGCTCGGCGTGAAACGTATCATATCGTCGCCTATCGAGCATCATTGTGTGCTGCATTCTGTTGAAACCGAAGGAAAAGAGGGAATCAAAACTGAAATGGTAAGTATCAATTCTTTTGGTGTGGTAGACTATGACCATCTGGAGTCATTGCTTAAATCATCTGACGAGAAAACACTAGTCTCGCTTATGCACTCAAATAATGAGATCGGTACTCTGTTGGACCTGGAGCGCGTGAGTGCTTTATGCGAGCAGTACAATGCATATTTCCACACAGATACGGTTCAGACCATTGGTTACTATCCGATGGATGTACAGAAACTGAAAGTACATTTCATCAGCGGCTCGGGCCATAAGTTTCACGGACCGAAAGGAGTAGGATTTGTTTATATAAATTCCTCAGCTCAGTTGTCGCCATTCATCGATGGCGGTGCACAGGAACGCAATATGCGTGCAGGCACAGAGAATCTCTATGGCATCATCGGCCTCGGCAAGGCACTCGAAATGGCCATTACAGACATGGCCCCAACACACGAACATATCAGTGGGCTAAGGCAATACATGAAGTCAAGACTGGATAATGAACTCGCTGATGTTTCTTATAATGGGTTCACAGATGATCGCGGCCATTATAAAGTGCTTAGTGTATCCATGCCGCTCAATAATAAAACAGACCTGATCGTATTCAATCTTGACATAGCCGGTATAGCTGCTTCTGCAGGTAGTGCATGCACTTCAGGCTCCGAGGTTGGCTCACATGTACTCTCTGGGATCAAGGCACCGACAGACCGCAAAGCAGTACGTTTTTCTTTCTCCAAACATAATACCAAAGAAGAAGTAGACTATGTAGTAGAAGAACTCAAGAAGATGGTCCCGGTCAAAGAACTGGCAAGTGTTAAGTAATTGCATATAATGCAAAAGCTCCCGTTTCGATTTAAGGAATTCTCTGTAGCTCAGGAAAAATGTGCCATGAAGGTTAATACCGATGGTGTATTGCTAGGCGCATGGGCAGATGTGGATGGTGCTGAAACTATCCTTGACATAGGTACAGGTACCGGTGTGATCGCTCTGATGATGGCGCAGAGAAATACTGCAGCCATTATTGATGCAATAGACATTGATGCAGATGCTTTCGCGCAGGCCGGTGAGAATTTTCCCGATAGTCTTTGGAACGAACGCCTGTATGCACATCATATTTCTTTGCAGGATTATTTTCCTGCAAAAAAATATGATCTCATCATTTCAAATCCCCCATACTTTGTAGACGATTTTAAAACAGAGGATCATCAGAAAAATATCGCCAAACATAGTCTATCACTATCATATCAGGAACTTGTCTCAGGAATAAATCGCCTGCTTTCTGATGCCGGCAGCGCAACTCTAGTATTGCCCGTATTTAATTTGCAGTTGTTCGAATCACTCGCATCAGAGCAGAAACTATTTGTGGTAAAACTCACAGAAGTGATAGCGGTAGAAGGAAAATCTCCTTATCTGGTATTGATAAAGCTAGGCAGGCGGCAAATGGAATATTCTAAAGACAGGATTGTGATACAAAATGAAGAAGGAATTTTTACTAATGAATACAAGGAATTGACGAAAGAGTTTTATCTTAAGTTTTGATTACTTTTCTTCTCTCCACTTTCTGATCTTTTCAAGTTCATCTATATCCAATTGGTCTTTGGGCCTGTTTGTAGCTTTTTTTGTAATGATAAGATGCTTGAAATCTATAAACCTGACAGGTATGGTTCGGATATGAGTAATTTCTGAAGTCTGATATAACTCGTCAAAAGAGTTTTTATCCAGACCTTTTACCGATGTCATTACATCCAGTCTCAATCCTGGGCCAAGTGTAAAATCAGTCCAGCCGGGAATTAGTTGTGTAGATTCAATTTGCGGAAAATCGCCAATACCAATTTCTGTAAGAGTCTTTCTCAGTTTTTGTCTGTTGCCGAGGGTATCCTCGATCAATATATCTATATCGCCTGTGGTCCGGTTATAACCATAGAAATTTACTGCAAAACCACCGATGGTAAGGTATCGAACTTCATTGTCGTGAAGGCTTTTCCATAAGTCTAAAATGTCCATTATGATAGTTTGATATTATGCTTATGGATAATTTCCCCTGCCTCCCTTACTTCATTAGTGATCCTTATCAGGTTTATCAATGCATCATACTTTTCTGTAGGAGATAATGCTAGAAATTCCAGTGCCCTCTTTCGTTCGATGGACTCTAGTGTGGGATATAATCTTGGCGCCTTNNGGCATATCAAAGATACAGATAAATATCTTTAGTGTATTCCAGCCATCAGCCAACGGTCACCTGCCACCTGACTATAACGGTATATTCCCGTGTTTCTTCCTTGGCAGTTTCACTGCTTTGGTCTCGCACACTTTGAAGGCTCGTATGAGTTTCTGGCGGGTAGCTGCGGGTTCTATCACTTCATCCACATAGCCGCGGGCAGCAGCCTTGTATGGATTGGCGAAGTTCTCCGTATAGAGGCCGACCATTTCAGCCAGTTTTTCTTCGGGGTTTGATGCTGACGTGATCTCTTTTTTGAAAATAATTTCCGAAGCGCCTTTGGCACCCATTACTGCTATCTCGGCATTCGGCCAGGAGTAGTTCATGTCAGCGCCTATGTGCTTTGAGTTCATAACATCGTATGCGCCACCGTATGCTTTGCGGGTGATGACAGTGAGCTTAGGCACAGTCGCTTCGCTAAAAGCATAAAGAAGCTTCGCGCCATTTGTTATGATGCCATGCCACTCCTGATCGGTACCGGGTAGGAAGCCGGGCACATCCACGAGCGTGAGCAGAGGTATATTGAAACAATCGCAGAACCGCACAAAACGCGCACCTTTGCGGGATGAGTTTATATCCAGCACTCCTGCGAGTACTGCTGGCTGATTGGCTACGATGCCGATACTTCTGCCTGCTATCCGAGCGAAGCCGACGACTATATTTTCCGCAAAATCCTTATGCACTTCAAAGAAGGATTCCGAGTCTACTATTTCATGTATCACATCCCTCATGTCATAGGGTTGTGAAGGATTCTCTGGGATGATGGTATTAAGTTTGGCACGCCATTCATCACCTGCTTCATAGTCTGCGAATGGAGCCGTCTCCTCACAGTTTTGCGGTACATAGCTGAAAAGTTTTTTGATGCCATTGATACATTCGACCTCATTCGCATAGGCGAAATGTGTCACACCTGATTTTGAGGCATGGGTCATGGCGCCGCCGAGTTCTTCGCTGGTGACATCTTCATGTGTTACGGTTTTTACCACATTCGGCCCGGTCACGAACATATACGAGCTATGCTCCACCATCATGATAAAGTCAGTCATAGCAGGGCTGTATACCGCACCACCGGCGCATGGCCCCATGATAGCAGAGATCTGAGGCACCACACCCGATGCCATCACATTGCGATAGAAAATATCCGCATAGCCGCCCAGAGATACGACACCTTCCTGTATACGAGCGCCGCCTGAGTCATTTAGCCCGATCACAGGTATGCCGTTCTTCATGGCGAGGTCCATGATCTTGACGATCTTCTCTGCATGAGTCTCAGACAGCGAGCCACCAAAAACCGTAAAGTCCTGAGAGAAAATATATACTGCGCGACCGTCTATCGTACCATAACCTGTGATAACGCCATCACCGAGGTATATCTCTTTGTCTATGCCGAAGTCCTTAGCCCTATGCTCGACGAGCATACCGATCTCTTCAAATGAGCCTTCATCCAGCAGCAATTCTACACGCTCACGGGCTGTGAGTTTGCCTTTTTTATGCTGAGCGGTGATACGGTCCTTGCCACCACCGAGATGTGCTTGCGCGGTCTTGTCTTTTAATATTTCTATTTTCTTTTGCATTGCTTTTTTTTAACCGCAGAGGCGGAGAGACGCTGAGAATTCAAATCTATTTCTTTCTACAAGGCGAAATATATTCCCTTTATAATTATTATCAAAACCAAATGCGTTGAAGTTTGGAAATTTATCTTCATCTCTCCGCCTCTGCGGTTAATTATAAACTTCTTTAAACTTCACCCCGTATTTTTCCAGTTCTTTCATCACAGGCTCATATATTTCTTTGTGCTTTGGCATGATCACACCCAGTTCGGTGATCTGATTATTCAAGATCAACTTGGTGACGATAGCCAGTGGCAGCCCCACTGTCAGTGCCATAGCCGTGTGCTCGCTGTCACGGCCTGTGAGATATAGTGAGGATTGAATGTGTTTGATAGCATCACCATCCTTGTAATTTATCTCATGCACCATCACCACAAGGTCCTTGTCTGTGGGCCGCATTTTCCATTTATCTTCGAGTAGTTTCTGCAAACTATCAGCAGGCGGCACATGCAGCGGAAAATTCTTTTGATCAAAGACCCCAATCTCCTCAAGCATAAAGAGTATCTCGGGTCGCTCAGAGAGGTCGAGCTGCTCGATGGCTTCATCTTTTGCTGTAAAAAAACAATTGCCTGTAGGAGATGTCAGGCCCAACTGCACCAGGCAGTCCCAGGCCTCACAGAAGGACGGGACCCTGAGCGTGCCGCGATAGACTGTCTTGGCTGGCTCTAATCCATATTCTGCAATATACTTAAGCGAATCGCGGTTAGGATAGCTATCATACATACCCTGTCCTGTCAGGCCTATCATAGATGTATTGCTGAAAAGATCAGGATAGCCGATCTCTAGTATCTCGCCGTCTTCTTTCCACCTGATGCCGCCATCGCCCTGCCCGGCGAGTACCACATTGCGGGGATTCCAGGAGAATTTATAATGCCATGCATTGTCATCGCTCTCAGGTGCTACCAGCCCCCCGCAGTGGGATCGAAATGAAACAATTTCTTTTCCTTCTGATTTGAGTTTATCAATGATCTGCATCGCACTCATATGATCTATCCCCGGGTCGAGTCCCATCTCATTCATGAAGATCAGTCCTTTACTCTTTACGGCATCGTCCATTTCTTTCATGGTAAGTGAAATGTAGGAAGGTGTCACGAGGTTTTTGCCCAGTTCTAGGCAGTCCTGTGCTATGATGCTGTGATAAACTGCCGGCAGCATGGAGATGACTATATCGAAGGTTCTTATCAGGGCCCGTCGTGTTTCATCATTTTTCATATCGATGCTTGCAGCCTGAGTGTGTGCGCGGCCCTTGGTTTTTTGAAGGGCGAGTTCGCGGGTCATGTCTGCCACTGTTATTTCCCACTTTTCAGCCTCAGCATGCTCGACCAGATAATCGATCAGCGAGATCGAGGACTTTCCGGCACCTATTATCAATATCTTTCTCATATTTTGTTATCTAATCGTCAAAATTATAATTCTTTTGCAGTGGGAGGGGTAATAAGTATTAAGTTATAAGTTTTAGGAAATACAAATTGTATTTTGCTTTTACCTATTACCTAAAACCTAGAACTAAAAAATGATAAAAGCGGTAATATACGATATGGATGGCCTGATCATTGATTCTGAGCCTTTTTGGCGCAAGTCTATGATCAAGGTACTTGCCACGGTCGGCCTGCACCTGACGGAGGAGCAGTGTGCGACTACCACAGGGCTGCGTTTTGACCATGTGCTGGAGTATTGGTTTGAGAAATACCCCTGGACGCACAAGTCACTCATAGATGTGCATGAAGAGGTGCTGGCAGAGATGGAGCATGCCATTCTGCACGAGGCTGCCCTGTTGCCGGGAGTATTTGAATCGATAGAATTATTCCGGTCGAAGGGATATAAGCTTGCGATTGCTTCTTCGTCTGCTATGCGCCTGATACGTGCCTGTGTACATCGCCTGAATGGTGAAAGTATCTTCGATACTGTGATCTCTGCGGAGCATGAAGAATATGGCAAGCCTCACCCGGCTGTTTTTCTCAAAGCGGCAAAGGACCTTGGGGTTAATCCTCTTGATTGTCTCGTGCTGGAGGACTCGATGATGGGCCTTTTGGCAGCGAAGTCAGCCAGAATGCAATGTGTGCTGGTTCCCGCCCCCGAGAGTTTTGATAATCCTAAATTTGCGATAGCAGACTGGAAATTAAAATCTTTGCTTGAGATAAATTCCATATTTTCAAGTCAATAAATACTTCTCTTCGCATGGAGATCCTTTCAGATATATCACTCCTTCCTTTCAATACCTTTCATATTGATGCATCGGCAAAGTATTTTGCGGAAGTAAAGACTCTTGATGATATAGCTGCTTTGCAAAGCGGGAAAATTTTCAAGGAAAATAAAAAACTCGTCCTCGGCGGCGGCAGCAATATGCTTCTGACCAAAGATTATGACGGGCTGGTGGTGAAGATCTCCATACCCGGTATAGAACTCGAGCGCGAGGACCTGCATCACTATTATGTCAAAGTGAATGCAGGTGTCGTATGGCATCAGTTTGTACTCTGGTGCATAGATCGCGGCTATGCAGGTGTCGAAAATCTGTCTTTAATTCCAGGGCAGGCAGGTGCAGCACCTATGCAGAATATAGGCGCCTATGGCGTCGAGCTAAAGGATGTATGCATAGGAGTGGAGGCGATAAATATCCATACAGGGGAACAGGTGAAATTTACAGCCGCTGATTGTGAGTTCGGCTATCGGGAGAGTATTTTTAAACATCGCTACAAAGATGAGTTTATCATCACGACCATACATTTCAGATTGAATAAAGAACCTCGCTTCAATGTGAGTTATGGTGATATAAAAGCAACACTGGATGAGATGAAGGTTTTTAATCTGACTATAAAAGCTGTGAGTGATGCAGTGGTGAAGATACGTTCATCCAAACTGCCTGACCCTGCTGTGCTTGGCAATGCAGGGAGTTTTTTCAAAAACCCGACTGTCTCATATGAAAAGTGTAAAGAACTGTTGGATAAAAATCCATTGATGCCAAACTACCCGCAGGCTACTGGAGATGTCAAGATACCCGCCGGATGGCTCATAGAGCAGTGCGAATGGAAAGGCAAGCGTGTCGGCAATACCGGCTCACATGCTAAACAGGCACTCGTCCTGGTGAACTATGGCAACGCTACCGGACATGAAGTATATCAACTGGCTATGGACATCAAAAAATCCGTGATGGACAAATTTGGTGTCGAAATAAACCCTGAAGTAAACCTAATTTGAACAATGCAAACAGAAAGGACCATATTGACAACATTGACAAAAGATGACTATACGGAAGTATTGGTCATGTATGACGAGCCTGATACGTTCAAGTATATAGCACCTCTGCAAAACAAGTCAAGAGAAGAACTTATAAATTTTCTGGACTCGAGGATCGTACAGGTCAATAACGGCTTGGGTTATCACTGGGTGGTAAGGCTCAAAGAAAATGGCAAATTTATCGGGCTAATGAATCTAAACCCGATCGGTAAAAGTGATAAGATACAAGTAGGTTTTCAGTTGCGCCGCAAATACTGGAATCAGGGATTAGCTACGGAAGTGACTAAACGGGTACTTGAATTTGCTATAGAGGAGATCGGCCTGAAAGTGATCTATGGGGTATTTAGCAAGAGAAATATTGTATCAAAAAAGATATTTGAAAGATTCGGGTTTGAGTTTGAGGAAAGCAATGTTGTGGCCAATGACGAGTCTAGCATTGAAACATGGAAATATATAGCCCGGCATAAAATGAATGCAGAATGAGAAACATAGTTGTAACGGGTGCATCAAAAGGAATCGGTAGAGCGATCGTGCTGAAGTTTGCAGATGAAGGGTTCGCTGTGGCAGCCTGTGCGAGGAATGAGGCTGACCTTAATAAACTGAAGGCTGGAGTTCTGGCCATTGCACCTGGTTTGCCCCATATTTTCATGTCGTGCGATATGTCTGACAAAGATCAGGTAAAGCTATTTGCTGATAAGATCAAAGCGGATTGGGAAACTGTCGGGATATTGGTAAATAATGCAGGGGTTTTTATCTCAGGTCAGGTGATTGATGAGGCCGATGGTACTTTGCAAAAACTTATAGATACAAACCTATACAGCGCTTATAATATGTCCCGGCAACTGGTAGTTGAGATGATAAAAGTGAAAAGTGGCCATATCTTCAATATGTGTTCGGTAGCATCACTTCAGGCTTACCCAAATGGCGGCTCATACAGCATCTCGAAATTTGCGCTCCTGGGCCTGTCCAAAGCACTCAGGGAAGAGCTGAAACCTCATGGTATCAGGGTGACATCGCTTATGCCCGGAGCCACACTGACGGATTCATGGGCTGGAGTGGGCCTGCCGGAGTCGCGGTTCATGAAGGCGGATGATGTCGCAAAGCTGATATTTGATATATATAATCTATCTGATAGTACGGTAATAGAGGAGGTCGTGCTGAGACCGCTATTGGGAGATATATAGATTTCGGATTGTGGATTTTTGATTTCGGGAGTGCCAAAGTCAAAAATCATACACTATGACTGATTTCCCGATTTCCTGATTCCGTGATTACTAATTTTCGAATTTACTGGCTATATTCACCGAATTATAAATTCTTGTTAAACAAAATAGTGATTTGACAGAGGATTTGAAAAATTACGCTGAGAACTATAATTTTACGGAAATAATTTTGATACGCATCATGAAAAAGATATTCTTATTTGTTTGTACAACCCTTATGATCACAGCTTCTGCTTTTGCGCAAGCAAAACATGAGCAGAGCACACCTGCAAATGCCCCTGCTGCTGCCCCTGCTGCCAATAACCCCAATGCACCGGTGATCACATTCGCGGAGCAAGCTTATGATTTTGGCACAGTCGTCGAAGGCCCGCAGATCACTCATGATTTTAAGATCAAAAACGAAGGAAAAGAGCCGCTGATACTGTCAAATGTACATGCATCATGTGGATGTACAGTGCCTACATGGCCTAAGGAGCCCATCCTGCCCGGCAAAGAATCTGTCATATCAGCTACTTACAATACCTCAGGCCGTCCGGGCCATTTCGCCAAGACCATCACCATCGAATCCAATGCCAATGGAGGCAAGAAGGTCGTGACTATCACAGGTGATGTGATCAAACCTGAAGAAGACAAAAGCATCCCACTGGCTAAGCCATCGATGCTGAAATCAAATAACTAAGCATTTTTAGTTTTAGCAAAAACATTGCACTTTCGTAGTTGATAAAATCAACTATGCCAGCTATTTCAAAAAAGGGTATCGGTATGCCCGCCTCGCCCATTCGAAAGTTAGTCCCCTATGCAGATGCTGCTAAGAAACGAGGTACTAAAGTCTACCATCTCAATATCGGACAGCCAGACCTCGAAACGCCGAAAGCTTTTTGGGATAAACTCGCACATCTGGATATGAAGGTGCTTGAGTATTGCCCGAGTGATGGCATTGCCAGCTATAAAGCTAAATTTTCTCAATACTATAACAGCATTGGCATCAAAACCGATCCCTCCAATTTTATTATCACCAATGGTGGATCTGAGGCATTGCTTTTTACGATGATGAGCTGCATAGATGAAGGCGAAGAGGTGATCATACCTGAGCCTATGTATGCTAACTATATCGGCTTTGCGGCAAGTGGCAATATCAAGGTCAAACCGATACCTTGTAACATTGAAAATGGCTTCGCACTGCCCGCCATATCTGAATTCGAAAAACTTATCGATACACATACTAAGGCCATTCTGATATGCAATCCAAATAATCCCACTGGATACTTATATAGCAAAGAGGAATTGGAGACATTGCGCCAGCTCGTGCTGAAACATGACCTCTATCTTTTTGTCGATGAGGTTTACAGAGAGTTTATCTATGATGATAGGCCGCATTTCTCCGCGCTCAATCTCGAAGGTCTGGAGCAGAATGTGGTCGTGATCGACTCTATATCTAAGCGTTTCAGCGCTTGTGGAGCACGTGTCGGCGCTATCGTGACCCGCAATAAAGAAGTACTCAGTTCGGCGATGAAGTTTGCGCAGGCACGTCTCAGTCCGCCATCTCTAGGACAGATAGCAGGCGAGAGTCTCTTTGATCTGGGCACTGACTATTACAGCGGCATCAAGCGCGAATACAAACACCGCCGTGACCTGATGGTGAAGCTCCTGAATGAGATTCCCGGAGTCAAATGCCCAATGCCGGGTGGCGCTTTCTACGCAGTGGCACAGCTGCCCGTGCCTGACACGGATAGTTTCTGCCAGTGGATGCTGGAGTCATTCTCTTATGAAGGCGCGACAGTCATGATGGCCCCGGCATCGGGTTTCTATGCTACACCAAATACAGGCAAGAATGAAGTTCGCATCGCATATGTACTTAATGAAAATGATCTGACGAAAGCTATCGAATGTTTGAAGGAAGGATTAAGGCAGTATACTGCCGCTAACCCCGCAATCAAAAATCTTAAATCCGAAATCGTATGAACTACTGGCTCATCAAATCAGAACCATCTACCTATTCGATAGACACACTCAAGGCCGATAAACAGACCTTCTGGAGTGGAGTGAGAAACTATGCTGCGCGTAATAATCTTCAGGCTATGAAAAAGGGCGATATATGTTTGTTCTATCATTCGGTAGTTGACCCCGCTGTGGTGGGCCTGGCCAAGGTGGTCAAAGAAGCATATCAGGACCCTACGACTGAGGAAACGGCTTGGGTGGCTGTAGATGTGGCCTTTGTGAAAAAATTCAAAACATCTATCACACTTCCCCAGATCAAGGCTGACAAAGCACTCGCTAAGATGGACCTGATAAGGCTTGGAAGGTTGTCAGTACAATCTGTCAAAAAGGCAGAATACGAGCATATACTAGGACTCGCAGGCGAATAAATCATCACCATGTCTTCAAGGGATTTTTTCAAAACACTCCGTGACTCTATCACTCAGATAGTATCGGGTGATGAAAAATCCGAAACGTCAACAGGAGAGAAGCAACGCCAGTAATCTTCCCTCAATGAAATAGAATCAGCCGTCATCGTACTCGCTACAGAGATCATGCGCCTCGATGGCAATTATTCTTCAGAAACAAAAAAGATACTCTTTGATTTTCTGGAAAAGAACTTCAGCAAGGTCTCTGCTTCTAAACGAAACAAACTTATCAATGACCATCTTTTTGTCGGGCCACAGCCCTTTATCAGAATGGCTTGCGAGCAACTCAAAACACTGGCCACCCACGGCTCTAAATTCGAAATAATAAGACTGCTCTACGAGATAGCCACCTTCGATGATTTCGCTGGTACCAAAGAGAATAATACCATTCAGAAAATAGCAAAGTACCTTGAAATATCTGCTGAAGAGCTTCGTACACTCAAAGAGAAATTCGGCCGTATCAATGACCCATACGCAGTATTAGAGATAGAAGAAACAATTTCAGTCGCAAAGGTCAAAGCTGCATACAGAAAAGTAGTTCTCAAATATCATCCGGACAAACGAAAAGATAAGGTCAGTACGGAAGATGCAAATCGTAAATTCCGTGAAGTGAAGAAAGCTTTTGAAATGATCATGAAGAAAATAGACAAATAGGGATAAGCCTAGTTTTTTGCACTCTTGGGAAAATTCAAAAGCAAGGAACTCAAAATAGGTAACGTAAATATTGAAACCGTGATCAGCGAAAAATAAAGGTCTGTCGTCCGTCCGTCTATATGCCGTTGAATTTCACCCCCTAGATAAGGCGCTGCAAAGGACACACAGAGCTTTAGCCCTAGCAGTCCTATCACGATCAACGCTACTGTATCCAGAAAAGGGAAACGCTCCATCAATGCTACGAAATAACCCGCCACAATACGCATCATAATGATACCGATAAATACACCGATGCAGACCAGTACAACATTATCAGTGAATGCCACTGCAGCAAATACATTATCAATGGAGAATGACAGGTCCATGATCTCTACCATCAGCACCGTCGCCATAAATGGTGTTAAGAAATTAAATCTTCGCTTAGGTATTTGAGTTTCCTCAGTCTCTTCCTGATCTTTGAGTTTTTTATAAAAGAAATCAAAGAACAAATAGAGCAGATAGCCACCGCCTAGTAGTTTCAGCCAGCTGATTTTGATCAATACACTCGCAAATACCAGACAGGTGCCTCTAAAAAGATATGCGAGCAGGATACCGATTCGAAGGGCGATCTTTCTTTGATGAGTAGGCAGGTCCATGACCAACCTTGCGAGTACGGCAGCATTATCTACCGAGAGCAGACTCTCTATCACAATGAGGTTGAGTGATAAAGCCGGCTACCTTCAGGTCGGGGCCCAGATAGTGATGCAGAAAAGTAAGGATAGACTCCACGCTGCGAAAGTACAGTTTTTAATGATTGGGTAGTGCAGGTCATGATCTGCCCTGCAACAAATTATATGGATTCAAAAAATGGCAGTAATATTGTCGAATATCAATTAAAACGAAGCAGATGATCTGGAAGACAAAGCCTA
>PLSN01000287.1 GCA_003165135.1 Bacteroidota bacterium | reverse complement strand
TTCGAATGTGAGCGATACCTCGGCGAGTGCAGAGGGTTTGCGGGTCCTTGTGCCGTTGAATATCAGGTTTTCCATTTTCTCCAGGCGGAGCATAGAGGTCTTCTGCTCACCGAGCACCCACCTGATAGAGTCCACCACATTTGATTTGCCGCAACCGTTTGGCCCGACTATACCGGTGATGTTATTATTAAAGTGGATCGTGGTCTTTTCAGCAAAACTCTTAAAGCCTTTGATCTCTAGTGTCGTTAACTGCATAATTGGGTAATGTGCTAATGTGGTGAATATGCCAATGTGCTAATGAAATGCAATAACACAAGTGCTCATCTTCAAATTTAAGGATTGCGAAGTTAAAAATTAGGAGATGTAAACCCTCCCCGGGGGCATTGGTTAATATCAACAGGTTTTGAACAAACGAAGGAGTTGCAATTGATTGGTAATTAGCTCCTTGGTTACTCCAAGGATTTAAACCAACATTTTATTGTTCATTAAAACTGCCTTGTTTTTTGAAAACACCGCATTTTTTTAAAAGAATGGTTTTTTACTATTTGTGTTTCTCTAAAAAGTATATATTTGAGCATCACTAAGTTTCAATGAAAAAAATACTACTCACAATTTTCTCCCTCTTCGTGCTGATGGAGGGTTATTCTCAGGTTGGTATCAATATCCTCGTACCTGATTCGAGTGCAGCATTACAGGTATTCTCTAATAAGAAGGGCGTGGGGCTACCTCAGCTCACATCTACTCAGATGAATGCCATCAATGCACCGCTCAACGGCCTCACTATCTATAACACCAGCGATACTGTGGTGGAATACTGGAACGGCTCCTGCTGGCTAAAAGTATACGAGCCAAACTGTTACTATTGTGATTTTCAGATGACGATCAACCCTACGAGCGATACTTTGGACCGTACTATCAGTGATTCGGTCACAGCGACTGTCACTATCACACATACTCATGGTACACAGCCTATTACTGCTACCTGGTCTGCTATACCGCCATCAGGCGTGACGATCTCCGAGTCCGGCAGCACGACGATCGATACTTCCGGCTCCTTTACTATTACCGTTTCGGCAAATGTATTTTCCGGTAGCGGTAATGTGCCCATACTGATCACAGCATACTGCGGCAATCAGGCCCGTTTTGTGACATTCAATGTGTATATCAAGCCATGTGTGCAGGTAGATATCGTGAATGACTATACTAACTATGATGTTCAGGGCCTCAATTCACCTGTGCTTCCTGCGGGTTCTCTACAATGCGTATTGCTGACTGTGAACGGCGGTGTCACTCTGCATTCAGCAGATCCCACACTTCCGGCATTGACCATTGGAAACCTTAATCCACTGTCTATAGTCGGTATCATAAACAATGGTGCTATACTTGGCAGGGGAGGCGATGGTGGAGGTTTCCAAACTACTACAGTAGGTGGTAATCCCGGTGAAAACGGTGGCAATGCACTCAATCTGACCACACAGACTGCCATACAGACTATCGGCCAGATATATGCAGGCGGCGGCGGCGGCGGCTCTATC
The DNA here is from genome assembly GCA_003165135.1 of Bacteroidota bacterium. Lineage (GTDB taxonomy): Bacteria > Bacteroidota > Bacteroidia > Chitinophagales > LD1 > UBA1941. Next base: position 6,693 of record PLSN01000287.1, on the reverse strand, counting down.
GGATTGTCATACACCTCCCCGAGCATACCGATCATCGGTTCTATTACTCTTGGATTTGGTGTAGGCGGCGGCGGCGGATCGGAGAACGGACTCGGCGGTACTGTGCCATCGGGCGGCATCACGCTGGGGTATTACACAGCAGGTACTTCTGCTACCTCTACTGTATCTTCGCTACCCGGTACCGGAGGGGTCATCAATATCCCTATACCGATCACGATATCAGTGGCTACAATTACGATCACTCCCAATGTGCAGGGCGGCAATGGCGGCGGTTGGGCGCTGGCAGGCACGTCAGGCAGCGCCAGTATAAGCCTGCAGGTATGTGTGCAGATACCGTTTATCGGAAATGTATGTATACCTACGATCACTTTACCGATACCGATAGGCGGTGCAGGCGGTACGGCAGGACTGGCGATCAAGAGAAATGGCAACCCGCTGCAGGGTGTAGCTGATGGTACTTACAATAGTTTTCAGATCAAAGGTACAGTAGCACCATAATAGACTTGAGACAATAGACAATAGACAAATAAAAGACATAAACAGAATGAAACTCAAACTAATCATATTTCCTCTTTGCCTGATCGTCATCAATGCTTTCGGTTTCGAAGGCTCGATCAAACAAGTAGTAAAGAACTATAATGGCACAGGCGCTACAGTGACCATGAACTGGCAGTTTGGCTCACACAACTGTCGTGTGGACATGCTGGCATCCGGCAAAGATGTCAACTCAAATACCGTCCTGATACTCGACCCTGCATCAAGGACACTCAAAACATACGAAGCCAATGCGTCCGGTGCTCAGAAGTTATACTTTCAGGTAGATGCATCCAGCATATCAGCCAGCCTCTCTGTCATATCTGTCAATCCTACTCAGGAAGTAAAACAGATCAACGGATATAAATGCGAAAAATGGCTCGTGGTCACATCTGTCGGAGCATACAATGTCTGGGTCACAAGAGACATTGATATAGACTGGTCTGTTTACAAAGACTTTTTCAAATCAAGTATAGAAGTACAGGCACTGGCAAATCAGGGTGTAAAGGGATTTCCGATGCTCACTGAATCTGCCAATGGCACCAATAATGCATCTGTAGAATCAGTATCGGCGCAGACTGTTTCTGCGAATGCTTTCACCGTACCTGCTGAGTATACGCTCTATGTACAGCAGGCTGCTGCGACTCCGGCTAAGACTAAGTAAGCATTTACAGAATTACGAATTTACGGAATTACAGATTTATTGAGTAACATTTTTATGCCTGTCCGGTGATATTAATTCTACGTCAATAATTGTCTGAAAATTGTATTACATTATTCACTATTCGTTATTCTCTCATAAAATCCGCTTGATTATCTTCAGTTGATGGCTGTATTTATTAGTATCAGCATTGAAAATCCCAAAGTGGTCAAATGAATCGATCCGTACCATCGCGGATGAGTGGATGATCTTTTTGTCTTTCAATATCATGCCCACATGAATGATCTTTCCGTCCTCATTATGAAAAAAAGCGAGGTCGCCCAGCGTCGCCTCCTCAGCAAAATTGACAGTTTTACCGATGTCGGCCTGTTGGTAGGCATCTCTGGGCAGGGCCACGCCGAGACATTTGTAGAGGACCTGTACCAGGCCTGAGCAGTCGATCCCGAGAGGTGTCCTGCCACCCCAGAGGTAGGGAGCATGGAGGTAGCGCATGGCTACTTTCTCCAGCATATTGACTGTCCTGACCTGATCCGGCATCACCGCCTGACCGTTATAAATGAATTTTTCCTTGCTGATCTTAAAGTTGATCCCATCAAAATGCGGCAGTGAGCTACCAGTGACCAGAGCTATTGATTTGTCGCTGGAGGCCGCACTGTAAAAGAGGTCTATGGCTATTCCGATGCTCTGGAGGCTGATATTGTTAAATTCTTTTTCGGAGAGCGCGGTGTGCTGGCCGGCATCTATCCATCCTTCGTATTTATCCAGCGAGCATCTGATATTCAGCCAATTTTCTTTTATATGAATTATTTCATATATTTCTCCAAAAAGAAGCTGTGAAACCATCTCGCTTCTATGGCTATTGGATTGTCTTACAGGTATATTACTGAGGGCGGTGATTCCGTGCTTCAAAGTATTTTATTTTTATCAAAGGTAAATCATCTGACTTACAAAACGGTTTGCATCCGATTTCTTATATTAGCCGTCTATGTGTTAGATTCTGTTATTTGATACAGGTTACTGCCACACTGTGAATGTTTTGGCGTGGTTCATTAATCAATGTTTATTTTTTTTGTAACAAATTCGGTTTTTTCAGGTAAAAATTAAGGATGAGAAATAGTTTTTATAAGGTAGTATCTGGTTTTATTGCATCATTGTTTTTTATTGGCAATGTCAGCGCACAGCTGAGTCCGAATGTGACCCCGACCGGCACTACCTGTGGCCATAACAACGGCAGTGCGGTAGCCAATCCTACTGGCGGCACAGGATATACCTATCAGTGGTCATGCAGCTGTAGTACTACTAATACTGCTACCGGCCTTGCTTCAGGAATTAATACTGTGACAGTATACTCTACACCTATCAGCGACTCAGTGGTTGCACAGTTTAATATAGCCACGTCTGCTGGTATACAAGTGTTTCTGGACTCAGACACTATGCCCAGGTGCGGTCAAAATAACGGCTCTATATTGTGCTCCAATACAGTAACAGGCAATGCGATCAATACTTTTCTGAAAAATGGTATAGTAGTTGAATCGGGGGGCGGTACAGAATATTTAAATGCTGATACTGGTACCTATATCTTTTTTGCTGTTGACCCTTCTACCGGCTGTTCTGATACATTGCCTCCTATAGTTTTGACAGATACCAGTTCATATGCTTCGTTCAACGGAGTAGTTGTGACTCCCGATAGTTGCTTTGGGAGCAATAATGGCATAATAACGATCACTCTGGGCAATTGCGCCAGCGGATGTACTTATAGCTGGGCGCATATCCCTTCTGACAATACACCTACTGCTACAGGGCTGCCAGCAGGATTGGATACTTTCTATGTGAGCAAAGGTGGCTGTACAAATCTTGATACTATCATCAATGTACCGGGTCCACTGACACCATTGTCAGACAGTCTGACGACCCATCCTGACCACTGCAGTCAGAATGTAGGCTCAGCCATCCTTCTCACCACAGGCGGTACGGGGCCATTCACATACAACTGGTCCATGGGCATCTCTCAGGGTGATTCGGTTTCTCAGTTGGTCGGAGACTCGACAGTCTATGTCACTGTCACAGACAGTCACGGTTGTATGAGTAAAGACAGCGGGTATATAGGCAAAACGCCCGGTCCCAGGGCAACTATGACAGCGTCTGACTCGGTTTGCGGTTCAGACTATACGGGGATACTCATCGTCACACCCACTACCAATGACGGGCCTTTTACCTATCTGTGGTCAACTAACAATACCACTAATGTGGATGCAGGACTGGCACAGGGTACCTACTATGTGACTGTATACAATGCTGTAGGCTGTGACACTGTCCTAGAGGCTACCGTACCAGCCTATGTGGTTCAGAATTATTCCACCATCAGTCCATCAGCGACGATCACATTGGGGCAAACAGCGGTCATAGATCTCATGACAAATGTACCCTTCACCAGTGTAGACTGGGAGCCATATTTTAGCGGTTCCAAGAATAATCTTGAAGTATCAGTCTCTCCTATTCAAACTACACAATATTATGTGACGGTGAAATATGGCCAGTCATGTTCCTTTACAGATTCATTTCAGATCGCGGTAGTACCTGATACTACTGATAAGATCACCATTCCTAATACCTTCACCCCTAATGGTGACGGAATAAATGACCTTTTTAAATTGATCACATACCCTGCTATAAATACTTTCCATATCTGGATATATGACAGGTGGGGAAATAAAGTATACGAATCAACGGATGTCGATTTTAACTGGAATGGCCTGGACCAGTACGCCGGAGATAAACCGCTGGATACAGGGGTGTATGCATACGTAGTGCAATACCAAACCTATGGATCCAGTGAGAAACAGACAGTAGGAGGAAACATTTCATTGGTCAGATAGAACAAATACAAAAATGAAGAAAATTTTATTTGCAGTTTTCGTTATGGTAGTAGCCAATGTCAATGGCCAGGACCCTCGATTTTCACAGTTTCACCTGATGCCGCAGTACCTGAACCCTGCGATGACAGGTTTTTTTGATGGCGATGTGAGATTTGCAGCTATTTTTCGCGATCAGTGGTTTACACTAGGTTCACCCTATGGCAGTACGAAATTTATGACTGAAGGAGGTGAGGTAGATGGCCGTATTAATGTAGGAAAACCGGCGGGTGAATATGACCGCAAACAGGATTATATAGGTGTCGGAGTGGGCGTGATCAGGGATGCAGCAGGCGATGAGGCATTCACCTCCACTGATGGTTATCTGGCATTAGCTTATTCTAAGTCATTTGGTTATAAGGTGAAACACGCTATATCACTCGGACTTCAGATAGAGGGGATGTCTGAGCAGTTTCGCAATGGAGGTGCGGTATTTCCCGATGGGATAGTAGAGAACATTGGTAAGTCGAACATTAAATTTGATGTCAATGTCGGCGTAACATATCATGTAGATTTTATGAAGCGGCTGAATATGTACTTTGGTTTTGCTTATGACCACGTGACCAGTCCGACATTCAACTTTCTCGATGTGAGTTCGGACAGGTTGTATGCTAAATATGTGGCCACCGGTGGCGCTGTGATAGCTATTCGTGACAAAATAAACCTTGTGCCTGCTGCTATGTTTCTGATGCAGGGGCCGTCGTTAGAAGTAAATGTGGGCGCGAATGCCCAATATATATTCGGTAATGAATATGACAGCAAGAACACTTTTTCGTTTGGCCTGATGGCACGGTTTGCCCGTCCTGAAGGGCCGGAGGCTATCATTCCTAATGTCAGGCTTGATGTTTATCATTTTACCATCGGTGTGGCATATGATATCAACGTATCAAACCTGTCGAGAGGCACTAATTCGGTAGGTGCCATCGAGGTCGGGGTGGTGTATATATTCAAACATAGAAATCGAATGGTACCTACAAATGCATCATGCCCAACATGGTAGATACCGGATCAGCTATGGTTTTTTGATTTGTTTTAAATGGTTGTGATAGCCGATGGTTTTTTGATAGCCAGGCAAATGGTTTTTTGGGTTTGTTTGTGGAAAAAAGGGTCTTGATTTTGTTTTTTTTAAAAGCAACTTAGTGCATCAAATCAGAGTCTTATATTAAAGAAAGCGTGTAATGCGATAAAAGAGTTAATTGAATGAATTGTTATTTTAGTAAGAGAATCGGGACCTTATGTATAGCTTTGATGATGGGCTGCTTTGGCAGTGTGTATGCCCAGTGCGGATTTCAAGAGATACTACCTACGCTGCGCTGCCCCGGTTTCACGCTTCTCCTTCAGGATAGTACCGTTGGTGTCAATTGCGCCAATACTAACTGGACACTATATCAGCCGGCACCATGCAGCTCACCTATATATGGCACAGGTAACTGCTAATTTTCAGCATCATTGAATTGCCCCGGTACTTATTGTATAGTGATGCGTGACAGGTTGCCCAATGGTACTCCATGTGTGGATTCAGTATGTAATATTGTAGTGAACCCATATCCTATTTTAAGGGGCTCTTTCAATAAATCTGTCACATGTGCCGGAGGTTGTATTTATTGGATTGACGCATCAGTTCCCGGGATAAACTGCACCATAGATAGCTTTACGATAGATTGGGTAAACTCACAACCTTTTGAAATATTTACTGTACCGCCATATCCCCCAAATCCCTATCCATGTAATACATATGGTGCCAATGGGGTATACTCACCCAGGATAGTATTGAAAAATAGTTGCGGATGTTTGGTGGATACCACATTCACTGGAGCCATCACCGTCACAGCACCGCCTTTGGCTGCATTCACCGGCACTCCGCTCAATAGCTGTACATCTCCTCTGGTCAGCACGATGACCGTGACGACACCCGGGGCCAATGCCAAATATTACTGGTATGTGAATGGAACACTGACACAGACATCAGGCTCACCCAATTTTATTCACTCATATCCTACCGGCACCTATGATATCAAGCTCGTGGCTGTCGATAGCCTGTCGGGATGCAGCGACTCCAGTACCCAGACAGGATATGTGGTAGTAGGTACATATGCGGCAGCATGTTTCACGGCCAATGATACAGTGGGCTGTGCACCATATACCATTACTTATACCCCTTGTGTCAACGGGGCTCAGACTTACGTATGGAACCTGCCGGGATCTTCTATTCCTACGGTCACAGATTTCAATAACTCACCACAGTCTGTCGGTTATTTATCCTCCGGTAGCTATACAGCTCAGTTGATAGTAACCTATCCGGGTGGCTGCAGGGACACACTGACCAAAACCAGTTATGTCAATCTGGGGTCTGTCCAGAACCTCAGTTTTACTACTCCTGATTCTATAACCTGTATTGTGCCGGGGCAGATATGTGTAAACTATACAGGGTCATCATGCGCTACCTGTACTTTTCAGTGGAATCCGCCACCTAATACACCTTTTGGTACTAATGGTCAGGGCGGCACCTGCTATACTGTCACAGCTTATGGCACTATCTCGCCACTCCTCACTGTCATAGACTCAGGATGTACGACCCAATTGATC
>PLSN01000436.1 GCA_003165135.1 Bacteroidota bacterium | reverse complement strand
ACTTAGTACGTATAGCAAAAATGATAACACCTGAGTAGCTGCTACTGTCCTTGGCTGCCTCCTTATCCAGTTCTATGACAGCCTCTTTTTTATTTTGGAGAGAATCATCATCTACTTTGCCTATCAGGTAAGCCTCCTTTATCTCAGACAATAGGTCTGAGTCTTTACCTTTCAGATAGTCGCCTAATAGGGTTTTAGCAGGGAGATTAGTGACTGAAGCCGGGGATATATTTATCCCTAACTCTTTTTTGAAGAATTGCATACTGGCTTCATACAGCCCCTTCGTAAGGAATAGATTCAAGTTCATAAGAATTATTTAAACTGTTTGTCTTTAGATATTACAAACCATGTGATTAAGTCGTAATTGTCTAGCTTAAATCTTTCTGATGGTATAGCTGTGTCCTCAACCGCCTTGCCATCAAACATATTTAAGGCTTTACCAACATCTTCTGCTTCAAACTTCTTCCTCATCCACTTTTCTATTAGCCCCTTCAACTCATTTATCTTAGCTGGACTAGGCTTTTCTATTTCAGCAGGTACAAAGCGTTTGGCCAACTTATATTCTCTCAAAGCTAATAACGTCTCCATGTTATTCAGTATGGTCATTTTGCCATCGTGGGATATGTAGAACATGTCTAAGTACTCATAATGATGGTCTTTAGCTAGTTCCGGTCTGGCTGGATACCCAAGTAAACCACTAAGACCTGCGCCAAATTCATAGAACTTGGTCTGAGGTAAGGTATTAAAACCAGTATAAACCCCATTGGGTATGTTATCATAGAAGCTCTTATCCTTATTCAGTTGCTCCATAAGTTCTTGTCGGAATTGCTCGTAGCTTAGTTCAGCAAAGCCAAATGACTCGCTCTTCCCTTCTACATCTTCCCAACTGATCTCAAGCTGTTTAAACATCTTCTCACTCTGCTTACTAATGATGTCGTCAATCTGATCAAGGCACTCCCTAAATGTCTCTGATACCTCATTGACTTCCATTCCAAATAAAGTACCCGCTGCCATACGACCTTCTACTCTCGTCTTTAGGCGTAGAAAATCATCCATACTTGGTGCCGGCCAGAAGTTAATGCCAAAGATTTTATTATACTGTGAGCCAATACGGTCTATACGGCCAAATCTCTGGATAAGACGTACAGGGTTCCAATGTATGTCATAGTTAATAAGGCAATCTGCATCCTGTAGGTTCTGCCCTTCGCTCAGACAGTCAGTAGCTATTAGTAAGTCTATTGGTTCCTCAAGTGCCCTAGCTGTAGTCTTATCATGTGCCTTGACTACTTTTTTCCAGGCTTCATAGTCTTTGGGCTTTGATATTTTCCACTCCAGGTAGCTTTCTTCCCATTCCTTTTCCTTGTAAAGCTTAGTATAGGGAGCAAAGCGCTCTACCAAAGGTTCAAAATCATCTTTACCTCGCCTATCATAGATAGTGTAGTCACATTGATTCTCACTACCAGTTACTAAAGCTATTTGATGGTATTTTCTAAGGCGAAGTTGATCATAGATGTATTTTGCTGTGTCCCGGAATACAGAAAAGACTATAACCTTTCTATTAGGGTTCTCTTTTCTCTTCTCTTCAATTTTGGCAATGAGCTTATTGAGTTTCTCATCCTCGATAACGGCTTTAGCCTCCCTTTTATCATTCTCCTTCTGTTTGGCAAACTCCTTGAAACTATCATGTAGAATCTTTAGGCACTTACAATCACGCTCTAAATCCTTTTTAAACTTCTCTAGGTCATTAATCTTATCTACTTCAATAGGATCACGTTTACCTATCTCTGGTACACTATCTATTTCCATCTCACTAAAAACATCTTCCCAAGTGTCCTTTTGTTCTTCTGTCTCTTCGATAATCTGATTCTTCTTTCCGGCTTGGGTCACAGACTTTAGTACTGTAAGATGGTAGTCATATACGTTGCTAAGTGTTTTATAGAAAGCCCACCAACTGCTTTCAAGTCGCTTAATAAGCAGGATATGCATCAGTTTGGCTACCCCTTTTTGTCTAGTCCTATCATCCTCTATAGCCTTAAGCTGCTGGCCTGGTTTGATAATGTATTTGGCTGGCTGATAAGCTGTCATTCCTATCTGGCTCATTACAGTTAGTATATCAGCAATGTCCCTTAACTGATGCACAGGGAAATCTCCTGCGTAAACATTGTCCGGCGGTGCTACCTCTGGAAAATGGATGTCAGCCTTGAGATGTTCCTTAATGAGCTTACGAGTCCTTGCGACTACTAACTTGTCAACTAACTGGAAAATTTCATCCGGTATCTGAGACCTTAAGTAGCTAATTCTTTTGTCTGGCATCATCTGCCAAGCATTAAACTTCTTCTGTCCTTGAGAGAACTTAGTTTTAAGAGAGGGTATTCTTATACCCTCAGCTTCTGCAAATCCTCCATCCTTACCATGTGCGATCAACTTAAATTGATTCCTTACGTCAATAAGCTTATTGTTTATAGGTGTTGCAGATAGCATTAAGGTTTTTATTTCCCTATTTCTGTTACTTCTATATAGCCCATTAACTAAGAACTCATAGCGACCACTTTCATCATTACGCAGGTTATGGCTCTCATCTATGACAATTAGGAGCTTTTGAAATTTCTTAAAGTTAGATAGTTTAATACCATCGCCTTTATTAAAGCGCTCACCTTCCCCAAATAAGTCGGTATGATAGCGAACATAGTACTCAAATTTGTCCGCCTCAAATATTGAGTGCCTATCTTTTAAATAACGTAGCCAGTTATTGGAGAGCTTTTTAGGGCAAAGGAGTAGAACCTTATAACCTTGGAGTTCAAAGTACTTCATAACTGCTAAGGCGCTCCATGTTTTACCTAAGCCCACTGCATCTGCTAATATAGCACCCCCATATTCGTTTAGCATACGTATCAAACTCATTACGCCCTTCTTTTGAAAGTCATAGAGCTTGTTAAATACTACAGAGTCAGATAAGTGCACTAAGTCCTTTTGTGCAGCTAAATCAGCATCTAGCTTACTCAGATCGTCCTTAAATAGTTCATATAGGGTTTTATAGTAGAGTACATCCGGGGTATACTTCTCAAAGAAGTCAGATATGAGCCTGATCAGATAGTCTTTTNNTTACACTCTTAGTAGAGTTTGATACCCAAAGTAAATCAAACCACTCCTGAGCTTTCTCAAAACTTGAGTCATTTCCGCCTATCATCTTATTTAGTTCGATGTTTGAAGAGGGGCGAATACCTAAGCCGGAATCTGTAAAGTTAGAGCTCCCAACAAGATAGAAGTTATCATTATGGCGGGATTTATCAGGGTTGCTGTATATATAGGTTTTGGCGTGGCAGAAGTTCTTGTCTACGGTTTTTACCTCTACACAATCTAAAGAAAGGAAGGCTACTGCTCTTTCGCAGTCATCCTTTAGGGTCATTACCTCTTTGATAAGGTGCTTTTGATTTATAATGTCAATGATGTTCTTCCTGTTCGGGGTTGCAGAGAAAAGATCTCCAAGTATTATCCGGTAGCCTTTCTGTGGTTTAAGTTTATCTCCTAACCTTGCCAAAGCAGCTATTGTGAAGTAGCCTGTCACAAAATCAAACTGGCCGTCTGGCAACATAAATTTATCAAGGAAGCTGTATACAGTCACCTGTTGATGTGCTACCAATTCTCGCTTGTTATCTAAAAGCATAGTAAATAGGTCTTTAAGTTGTCTCGCAATGTATAGTTTTTACCAATATTATATACAAAATCTTTAAACCGTTCTTTCTGTTGAACTGTCCAAAAATTAGTATACCGGGAAATAGGGATGAAAAGGTTCTTGTACTGATTATTTTTATTACAAAATACTTTACAATGAATGTAAATGAAATAGCAACTAAAGGTGACCTGGAAGTACTCAAGGCTGAGCTTCTACAGGCTATCAATAAAATATCTACCGGGACGGTAGATATGAACAAGAAATGGGTGAAATCAAAGGAGGTAATGAAGTTCCTAGGGATATCAGCCACTAGTCTCCAGACTTTACGTATTAATGGTACCATTCCATATACGAAGCTTAGCGGGCTTCATTATTATGATATGGAAGACCTGCAAAAGATAATGGATAAGAATAAAAAGAACGTCACTTCCAAATAAAATAAAAGGCCGGAGTTTGTCCGGCCTCTCGTTTTCTTTTTGTTGCTGTGTTTGACATCTATCAAATTGGGTAAGCGGGGTAGGGAGTTATCACCAAAATTGGAAATCATACTTTTGAAGATATTTCCCTACCCACGTTACCCGGCTGCTTTACTCTTTCAGCCGATTTACTTTATAAACATATCTTCCGTTTACCTTCAGTCTTTCAAACTTATGTTTATGGAGCGCCTTCCCCAGGTTATTGACGAAACTGTTCGACACGCCGATCTTGGTACCGTTGGTCAAAATCCTAGCCAACTCGGTCGTCGTGTAGAATATACACTCCGATTCGTCATCAGAAGGTTTGTAGTAGCTTAATAGCAGCTCCTCCTCCACCGTTAGAACCTGATACTGGTCATTGTTTTTGGTTATCTGGGCTATTTCAGCGTCGTCAAACCAATACTTAAATCCACTATTCAGTAAAGCGGCCGCTTGGGCATACACCTTGCTTAGATCAACTTTATGGAGATAGTCAATTTCCAGAACCTTAAAACAGAGAAACCTGCGGGAGCCAGTAGCATCTGTAAGAAACTCTGATTTATTGACTGAGCCAGTAAATGAAGCGCGGCGGATATATTTCTCATTCGTATATCCATATGGCCGCCTGACCCTGATGTGGGATTTTGTAATCATCTCTTTCAGGTCTCCTAACTCCCCCTTATTCAAGGATTCCAGTTCATCCAGGTTTATCATCATGGTTTCTGTAAGATGCAGCATTGAGTCTTTGTTGCCCGGTTTGATGGTGCCGGAATAACGATAGTCTTTCAATTCATCCGGTATTAGACCGAGGTGCCATGTGGTTTTGCCCAACCCCTGCTTCCCGGCAAAGACGATGACCGTATGATTGATAATACTATCAACCGTGGCGCAGCCAACCAGAGCGACCATCCATCGCCTGAAACATTCATGCCAAAATGGGTCATCAGTGGTCTTGACTGTTTCTGCCAGTTGTGTGATATAGTCAGTGCTTCCGTCCCATGCTGGCAGGCTTTTTATATAGCTGACGAATGGATTATACTGATCTACGAAATCTGAATTCAACAAGCCCCTGAGGTTGTCTTTTGACATTTTTATCGCAGCCTTTTGAAGCTGCCGATAGAGACTATTGTAATCCCTGTCTGTCATGGGCCTAAAATCTTTTCCCCCAATGGAACGCATCTCCGTTTTCTCGAAGACTTCATTCCTGCGGAACTCATAGCGATCAAGTAAATACGCTTCAGCTTCGTCAAGTGTAGCTGGTTCGCTCGCCTTAACACCTTTCTCGGCGGCTGTTTGCTCACTATCCTGCGGCTTTGACTCATGGTTTGACTCTGAGTTATCTGCCTGATTTGATGAACCGCTCTCGCTCGTCAGAACCTTATCTTCTGCGGCTATGTGTTCAAAATCCAAAGGCTGTGCTACCTCAAGTTGCTGGGAGCCATCAGCAATTACCAAATCTGCTCCTTGTTGTTCGTTACCCATTTTACTTTTTTATAGGGTTCTTAATCAAATATTCATCAGCTCTGCGCTCGATGTCAGACTCAGCTTCAACTCTGTTTGACAGCATCCACTGGTCTAAGTCCTCCCGTTTAAAATACAACCGCTTACCACCGGGACGGTAGAATGGTATGCGGCGTTGTGATGTCATCTTGTAGATGCAACTGGTGCTGATCCCAAGATACTGGCACGCCTCCTTCAAATTGAGCGTGCCTCTGGACGGTAGCTGCTGGTCTTGTAACCTCTGCTCTATCCGATCCAGTTTTTCGATTATGTCTGTTGACATAGTTGTTGGTTTTAAATGATTTGACATTTGCTAATCAGAAAGAATGTCAATTACTCGCTGGTTGCTGGAGCAAATGTACGTGAGGTGTGTAGGGTCGAATGCTAGATAGCAGAAGTGCAGAGTGTAGTGCAGAGTGCAGAGTGTCGTAAAAGTAGCTTGCTATCTATACTGAAAAGAGTGGGAGTAGGGTCAATTTTTTTTGACGACTTACGCAGAGTGCAGGCTATCAGGATTTCAACGAAGCAGCAATCCTATCAATCATGGCTCGTCTATCAGAACTTGCAGGTGCTTTCTGAGATCTCCAATTTATGCTGTATTTTATTCCTTCTTTATTTAGAAAGCAATGGGTTGTGATCTTCCATATTTCATTTATGCGTGACTCTACAGATTTATTCACGTTATGTATCTGCTTTATAAAATGAAAAAGCTCACTTTGTGAACCTATCCATGTGACTGGATTGGATACTGCATCTCCAGAGAAAATTTTTTTGAAATCTGTGAATTGAGAATCTGCCGATATAAGATCGGCTTTTACCAACTTGTTATATAAAGTATTTATGTCAGCTGGTCNNCATCTTTGAGTAGTGTTAGTTCGGTCTCAATAAAATTTAAAAACCTAACTGCGTTTGCTTTAGATTCAGTGATATTGTCATAATCCTCAGGATAGCCTGTTTCTTCATCAACTGCCCCGCCTTCTATATATTCATCAATTAACTTTTCATACAATCGATCGCCTAAATCCCTTAGCAGCTTTACTTTTTCTAATGCCTCATCTAAATATGCCTCAGCTTTCGGAATGGGATAGCTGAATATATTTAATCGTATTGCCGGAACTCTGCTTTGATCTATTATTTCCTTTGGTATTTTTTGGGATTGGCATTTGGCTAATCTGTTTAGTATCCCCATTAATGGGCCAAATAATTTCCTTAGCTCTGTATCGATATCATTTGTCTCCATCTTTGGCTGTGTTTAAATTTAGGCGAATGGAGTGAGCAGCCTCTATTTTTTTTCTGTCAATTATATGCATATACCGCTGTGTCGTTTTTATTTCTCTGTGACCCAGCATCTTTGATACTGTGTGTATGTCGGTACCGGAGCTAAGTAGCAACACTGCATGTGTATGTCGTGCTGCGTGGAAGTTTATGTGTCTGTTGATACCTGCATCCCTCGCCCAATCTCTCAGCTTAGTATTATTCCATGCACTATAACTCAAATCCCTAAATATCTGTTCTTCTTTTGAACCGGGTGCACCCAAAAGTTGATAAGCTTCGTCGGTGATCGGAAGTGTCTCAGCTCCCTTGGTTTTCTTCTGTCTGAATCGAATAAAATATCCCATATCCTTAGAGTGCTGTATTTCTGACCATAAGAGTTTTTTTATATCCGACCACCTAAGACCAGTCAGCGCACTAAAAATAAATGCTCTCTTGAATAGCTCATTGCCGCAGGGAGTATTATGCATAGCATTAAGTTCCTCTAAAGATAAAAATTCCCTCTGTGTTTCCTCTTCCTTGAAATTATCAACCTGTGCACCAGGATTAGTCTGTATGATGCCATCTTTAACCGCTTGCTTAAGTGCTGCATTCACTTTATTGAAGTATGACAGCATTGAGTTCGGGGCCAGCCCTTTTTCCTTCTTGGTGGCTGCCTTGCTCTGTAAAAATAGTTTGAAACCTTCTAGCCATTCCTTATTGATCTCGCCAAATGTGATGCCATGAGGAGTATATTTTCTAAGGAGCTTGACGGCGCTATCCCAATTCCCATAATTACCTGTGCTATCGCGGCGTTTATCAGTGAGCATCTGCATGTAGTCAACGAAGTTCGCTTTCAGCTTGGCTTTATCTTTAAATCCGTACTCGCTATTCTGGATAGATACCAATCTCTTTGCTTTGATTGCCTCGGCAAGCTTCAATGTCTCTTCATTTTCATTTTTCTGCTGGGGTGTCAGCCTGCCCTTCTCTGGTTTTGGATGCAAGTACATTTTCAGATACTCATAGCTCCGCTTTCCATGAACGTAGAAATCCAGATATAGGCTTATCATTTTGCCCTTTTTTCTTTGCCTTAGTTTTACTGTCATAATGGTATATTGAATAGTTGATCAATAGTAGCTTTCATGATGATGGTGCGCCTTCCGATCTTGGCTACGGACAGACTGCCCTTATCTATCAGCCTGTAAATAGTCCATCTGCTGGCACCCAATAGTGAACAGGCTTCATCTATGCTGATGTATTCCTTTTCTTTGATGACGGGATTGTATGGTTTTTGAATAGCTGCCTGCTGGATGGCGGTCTGTATCTTCTCATCTCGCTTTCTCCTTTTGTAGTATCTTTTGGCGCAGTCGTCAGAGCAAGTTTGAGTAATCGTTTTCTGAGCAATGAAGTTCCCCCCGCAGTATGCGCATATCTTCTCTATTCTCATGTTACTACTCATGTTGCTGTATGTAGTTGTATGTAGCTCAATGTAGCTGTATGTAGCAGTATTTCGCCTTTCCCGTTTTTCTTGTTGCCAGGGCAACAAAAATGACCCTTTGGGCAACAAGCGGGCAACAAAATTAGTCAAAAAAAGAGTAAATGGCAACAAAAAGTGTCAAAAAAAGTGGCTTGAAACCTAGCAATAGTAAGGAAATGATAAATTTTCTACTTTCCGATACAGAACTTGGAAAATATGTTCCCTAGTATCTCATCATTAGTGACCTCGCCGGAAATTTCCCCCAAATACTCCAATGCCTGTCGCAGCTCAAATGCGATAAGGTCTGTGGTAATATGGTTTTCTATGCCTACGAGCACTTCGTCGAGTGAACGGTAAGCATTCTTCAATGCTTCATAGTGGCGGATATTTGCCACGATTGTGTTTTGTGATGCGAGGGTCTTGTCGAGTACTTTGTCTATGAAGGCTTGTTTCAATTCTATCATGCCGACTTTATCTTTTGCAGAAATAAACAGATCGGTTCCTATCTCTTTTTTAGTCGCCTTAGCCAGATCTGCTTTGTTCCCCACTACGAGTAACTTCTCGCGATCTACATTCAGTTTCTCAATTTCCCTTTTCAATTCACTCCCCGATGTTGTATTGACATCATACAGATACACGACCAGATCAGCTTGGTCTATTTTTTCCATTGACCGCTGCACGCCCATCGCCTCGATACTATCGTCTGTAGCACGGAGACCAGCTGTATCAATAAACCTAAACAATACCCCATCTATATTGAGGACTTCCTCGATAGTATCCCGTGTCGTACCGGCTATGTGGCTGACGATGGCGCGCTCTTCATTAAGAAGAGTATTAAGCAATGTTGATTTACCTGCGTTCGGTCTGCCGGCTATCACCACATTCACACCATTCTTGATGACATTTCCCAGTTTGAATGACTCTATTAACGGCCGCAAAACAGCTTTGATCTTCTCAATTATCTTGACGAGCTCATCGCGGTGGACGAACTCCACATCCTCTTCGCTAAAGTCCAATTCCAATTCTATCAGCGAAGCAAAATTGACCAACTGTGCACGCAGGTCTTTGATCTGATTGGCGAAGCCGCCGCGAATCTGTTTGATCGCTATATCGTGCGATGCGGCTGAGTTTGAGGCTATGAGATCAGCCACTGCTTCCGCCTGGGAGAGGTCTATACGTCCATTGAGAAAAGCCCTGAGCGTAAACTCACCCGGCTCGGCCATTCTAGCTCCTTTATTTATCAGCAGTTGCAAAATCTGCTCTAAAATAAATGGCGAACCATGGCAGGATATTTCGATCACATCTTCTGTAGTGAAAGACTTCGGTGCACGAAAAAGCGAGACCATTACTTCATCGAGTTCCTTATCTCCATCTATTATATGTCCGTAATGAATCGTATGAGATGCTTGCGCACTAAGGTCTTTGCCACGCCAGACTTGCTGAGTGATGGCTATAGCATTGCTGCCTGAGAGCCTTATGACTCCTATTGCGCCTATTCCCTGAGGAGTAGCGAGAGCGATAATTGTATCTGAATACACAGTTATAGGTAATAGGTTTTAGGTTATAAGTTTAATACAATCAATAAAGGCGTTGAATGAAGTTATAAATCATCTTCCTTTCTGATTGTAGTTTTGACAATAATAATCCATATTGCTCTTTGTCTTTGATAAGGCCAATTTTCTCACTCAATATCAATTGCGATTCTATCTCAAAACAAGACCCAAGGGAAATTTCCAGAAACCTTATAAAATCAGGTTTACTTCTTCTGCTAGAACCTTCAGCAATATTAGAAGAAATTGAAACGGATGCCCGCTGCATTTGAGAAACCAATCCATATTGCTCTGTCTTGGGGAAGGTTTGAAGTAGTTTATAAGTCAGTTCTCCAATCTCAATAGCGGCTTTCCATATATCAAGCTTTGTATAATCCTGCATTTCTATTCTGTATTACTTAAAACCTATTACCTACAACCTATTACTCCTCACCTACATCAGCGGCCTTACCTCCATTTGATCGCCTTCTGTATAAGTCGGGCATTCTTTTGCTATTTCTATGGCGGCATCCAAATCATCTGCTTCTATGATATAGAAACCACCTATTCCTTCTTTGATATCCTTGATCGGCTTCACGGTCACTTTGTTTTTTACCATGCCAAGCAGTTTCCCGTTGTGGTCCACGCCATAGCCTGTCTTAAAGATGCCTCTTTTGGACAGGTCCTTTGCCCAATTGGTATGTGCTGTTATGAGGGATTTCATTTTCTCCTCAGGCATAGGATATTTTGATAGGTCCTCACGGATCAGTAGTATGAATTCTGCCATTTTATTTTTTTCGGATGTAATATAGTAATTCAATGCGACGGGGGGCGAAGGGCGAGGAACGGAAGCGTCAACCCTCGTCCCTCGTCTCTCGTCCTTCGCCCCTTTTAAATGTACAATTTAACTATTTTAGCAGAATGAAAGTACTGATGGTATGCCTGGGCAATATATGCAGAAGCCCGCTGGCACAGGGAATTTTGGAGCACAAAGTGAAGCAGAAAGGCCTGGACTGGACAGTGGACTCGGCGGGTACAGGAGGCGGACATGTCGGCCTCGGGCCTGACAACCGCTCGCAGGAGGTGGCTCATGCACATGGCATAGATATATCTGCTCAGGAAGCCAGACGGATACGATATTCCGATATAAGTGAGTTTGATGTCATATATTGTATGGATGCTACGAATCTGGTCAATGTGCGCGACATCTGCCACTCGCTGGAAGAAGAAGCAAAAGTGAAACTGATCATGGAGGAATCTGATCCCGGCAAAAAACTGGATGTGCCCGATCCATACTACGGCGGGGCATCGGGTTTCGAAAGAGTATTTCAATTGCTGGACAGGGCCTGTGAGGCGATCATCGAAAATCACGGAGACCATAGACAATAGACTTGAGACAATAGATAATATAACAAGATACAGACAATCGACGACGGCTGTTCCTCCCCTCTCCTTGGGAGAGGGGCCGGGGGAGAGGTCGCAACAGACAACAGAAATATGGCTGAGATAAAAAAAATAAAACCTTCCTTACCTAAAGGCACACGTGACTTCCTGCCGGAGGAGGTGGCGCGGCGCAATTATATTTTTGATACGATCAAATCGGTCTTTCGCAAATATGGATTCCAGCAAATAGATACACCGGCCTTTGAGAGATTGGAAACACTCACAGGGAAATACGGCGAGGAAGGCGACCGCCTGCTTTTTAAAATATTGAATAGCGGCGACTATCTCAAAGATGCCCCCGACGCGGAACTTCAATCAAAAAACTCGGCGGCAATCACCAAACATATCGCTGAAAAAGGTTTGCGCTATGATCTGACAGTCCCTCTTGCCCGCTATGTAGTGCAGCATCAGGAACATTTAGCTTTCCCTTTTAAACGTTTTCACATCGGACCGGTATGGCGTGCTGACAGGCCGCAGAAAGGCCGCTATCAGGAGTTCTACCAGTGTGATGCGGATGTGATAGGTAGTACTTCGTTAATAAATGAAGTAGAACTGACGCAGATATATGTGGAGGTGTTTAAGAAGTTAGGAATAAAAGTCATTGTTGAAATTAATAATCGTAAAATCCTAAAGGGCATTGCTGAATATTTTGGTGCCGGGCATAGGTTTGAGGAATTCACTACCATAATTGACAAAATAGATAAAATCGGCAATGAGGGTGCGGCAAAAGAACTCAATGAAAAAGGAATTTCGAATAGTGGTGGAATTGATCTATCCCAATTTAGAGATGCATGGGATTCGTGGGATATAATTGAATCAGGGCTTAATACTTATTTCAATGAAGTTTCTGGTATATCTGAAGATTCGCGCAAAGGCATACAAGAATTACTGGATGTCGGCAGAAAGCATTTTAAGTTTGGAGAGGATGTAATTTTTAATCCATACCTCGCGCGTGGTATTGGTTACTATACAGGAACAATTTGGGAAGTCAAGCCAATCGGTATACAAATGGGCTCACTCGGTGGTGGTGGACGCTATGACAATCTCACTGAGATGTTCGGTGGACGGGATATGAGCGGAGTGGGCATTTCATTTGGTATCGAGCGTATCTATGATGTAATGGAGGAGTTGAAACTTTTCCCTGCTGAGCTAGGAGAAACTACTAAAGTGCTTTTCGTACACTTCGATGATTTGAGCGAGTCATATGCTTTCGAGCAATTGCAGAAGGTTCGCGCTGCTGATATTGCTTCTGAGATCTACCCCGGTAGAAAGAAATTGGACAAGCAGATGAACTATGCCAATGACAAAAAGATACCATTCGTCATAGTGATAGGCGGCGATGAAATGGCGAGTGGCAAACTGAGTCTCAAAAACATGGCGACCGGCGAGCAAGAGAAACTTACGATAGAAGAGATTATTTCCAAACTAAAAAAATAAATACCCTGTATTAACCCTCTCCTTTGGAGAGGGCAGGGTGAGGTTTATGAGCACATTTACCATTACAGATAAAGACCTGACACTAGATGATCTGAGGAAATTTCTTTCTTCTGATATGAAGATAGAACTGTCTGAAGCGGCGAAGAAGAAAATAAATTCTAATCGTGCATTCCTCGAAAAGAAAATAGCAGAGCCAAATGCACGCTACTACGGTATCAATACAGGCTTTGGAGCCCTATGTGATGTGGAGATACCAAATGACCAACTGGAGCAACTACAAGAAAACCTCGTAATGAGCCATGCCTGTGGTATGGGCGATGAGGTCAAGCATGAAGTAGTCAAGCTGATGGTCCTTCTCAAACTCAAAGGCCTCTCGCTGGGATATTCAGGCATCTCTATCGAGACCGTACAGCAACTCATGGAGCTATACAACCGCGATATATATCCGGTGATATGGGAAGTCGGCTCGCTGGGCGCATCAGGTGATCTCGCACCACTCGCGCATCTCAGCCTGCCACTCATCGGCATGGGCAGCGTGCGATATAAAGGAGAAAAAAGAGATAGCGCAGGTGTACTGAAAGAAGCAGGTCTTTCACCTATCAAACTAAAAGCCAAGGAAGGCCTCGCATTGCTCAATGGTACGCAGTTCATGAGTGCATGGGGATGCTACTCGATCATGGAGGCTGAGCGTGTTGAGCGACTGGCAGACCTGACCGCTGCCATCTCTGTAGATGCATTCGATGCACAGATAGCACCTTTTCATCCCGAGATACAGCGCGTGCGCAATCATAAAGGACAGGTAGAATCAGCCGCACAAGTGTTGGAATTTCTCAAAGACAGTGAGATAGCTAAGCAAGCTAAAAACAATGTGCAGGACCCGTACAGTTTCCGCTGTGTGCCACAGGTACATGGTGCGGTGAAGTTCGCTATCTCACAGGTCAAGCAGGTATTCGAATGTGAGATCAATGCAGTGACAGACAATCCGCTGATATTCGAGGAGCATGACCTGATAGTGAGTGGTGGTAATTTTCACGGTGAGCCGTTAGCTATCTCATTGGACTATCTGGGTATAGCAATGGCAGAACTGGCGAGCATCTCCGAGCGCAGGACTTTCCAGCTCATATCGGGCAAACGCGGGCTACCGAAATTTCTCGTGGCAGATTCCGGCCTGAACTCCGGCCTGATGATACCACAATATACTGCAGCCTCTATTGTATCAATGAATAAACAACTCGCCACTCCGGCATCTGTAGACACTATCACCTCATCTGACGGACAGGAAGATCATGTCAGTATGGGTGCCAATGCAGCAGTCAAGACCTACAAGATCGTTTACAATATCGAGAAGGTACTCGCGATAGAATTTATGACGGCGATGCAGGCCTTGGATTTTCGCAAGCCGTTGAAGAGTTCTCCGCTGATAGAAAAGATACGCGCTGACTATCGGAAAGTAGTATCTCACTATGACAAGGACCGCGTGCTGTATGATGATATACAGGTGACGGTGGATTTTATGAGGGGAATAAAGTTTTAAATACTCTGCTGTTTGAGTTGGACTGCTGTGCCGTAGAAGGCTTTTGCCGCCTGCTCGAAAGATTCTGTATAATCTGACACATAGAATAGATTTTCGCCAAGGGGTTTATCGGTGAGCAGATTTTCTATGTAGAGAATTGCTTTGAGTTTATCAGCCACGATATCTGTCGAGTCAAACAGTTTCACCTTGCCGCCGTAGAAATCATTTATTTCCTTTTTGATCATCACATAATGCGTACAGCCGAGGATGAGGGCGTCAATACCTTTCAGTTCGGGTTGCTCGAGGTAATTGTGAATGACAGTCTTGCTGATATTATTATAAAAACCCTCCTCGATCATAGGCGCGAGCAGTGGTGTTGCCAGCGCAGAATATTTCAGCGACGGCTTGCGGCGGGAAAGTTTTTCCTGATAGACACCTGAGAGGATGGTGGTCTTGGTAGCGATGATGCCTACANNCCGACATGTTTGATGCTATCGTCAGCTATGACCGACTCTATGATAGGATCGATGACATTAAAGATCGGCACACTGCCTTTGTAGTTGTCGCGCAGGTTCTCATAGGCAGCGGCAGAAGCTGTATTGCAGGCTATGACGATACACTTGCAGTGCATTTTGTGAAGAAGGAAATTGGTGATGTCTGAAGCGTATGAACGAATGAGGTCTTTGGACTTGTCGCCATAGGGCATATGGGCTGTATCGCCGAAATAGATGATCTGCTCCTGGGGCATGAGCCGAGAGATGGCGTGTGCGACCGTGAGCCCGCCTATACCGGAATCAAAAACCCCTATGGGACGATGTGTATGATTAGACATCCACTATATTTAAAAGCCCTCAAAGGGTTCCAAACCCTTTGAGGGCTAAAAGTACAATTATCTTAAAAACAAAACAGGAGCAATCTCTTGCTCCTGTCGAAATTATATAATGTTTTGGATATTATTTACCTGACATTGGCTTCATCGGAGGTGCCATATTAGCACCGAGTTTAGCTTTGACAGCAGGAGACAGATCGTATCCGCCTGTTTCAGGATAGTAGACCACATTGTTTGCAGCGAGGTCCAGTACATATGAGAAGCCCTGCTCTTTGGAGATTTCCTTTACAGCACTTTGAAATTTAGCCTGAAGCGGTTTAGCGATCTCCTGAGCATATGTCTGCAGGTCGCCCTGAGCTTTTTGCTGAAAATCATTCATCCTTTTCTCGAGGTCCTTCAGTTCCTGTACTTTGCTGTCCTGAAGAGGCTTGTCCATATTAGGATTGGCTTGAAGTTCTTTTGTTTTCTTATCGTACTCGGTGTACATGCTTTCCATCATTTTGGTATACTCAGCCTTCTTCTTATCGACTGCGTCAGCCATCGTTTTATACTCCGGCATAGCCTGCATGATCTCAGTTGAGTTGAGGTAGCCTATCTTCTGTTGTGCAAAAGATGTGTTTGTTGCAATTATTGCTGCAATGACAATGATTAGTTTTTTCAAGTTTGGTTTATTAAAGGTGTATTAGATATAAATTATTTTCCTGCAGGGCTGGCAGATGACTTCATGCTCGGATCAGGCACCGGCATTGTCGCGCCTATCTTGGTCTTGACAGCCTGAGTGATGTCATAGCCTGTCTCAGGAGAATATACCACACCACCTGCTGCCAGGTCGAGTATATATGAGTAGCCTTGTTCTTTAGCTACCTCTTTGACACCTTTCATATATTTTTCCTGAAGGGGTTTCATGAGCTCTTCGGCATATTTCTGAAGGTCCTGTTGTGCTTTTTGCTCGAAGTCCTGTATCCTTTTTTCGAGGTCTTTGATCTCCTGTACTTTCAGATCGAGTACGGCCTGTGTCATTTTATCACCGCCTTCCTGTACTTCTTTAGATTTCTTTTCATATTCCGCATACATAGACTCCATGATCTTAGCATACTCCTGTTTCTTCTTATCCACCGCATCAGACATGGTCTTATACTCCGGCATGGCCTGAAGGATCTCAGACGAGTTGAGATGGCCTACTTTCTGCTGGGCAGACAGTGATGTGAAAGTGAAAATGGCTGCTATCGCCACTATTAATTTTCTCATTGATGTTTTTTTATGATTAATAAAGGGACTGCGAATATATAAAAAGGCTCATTATCATAAAGAAAAGAGCCTGCCGTTAGGATAAGTTCACAAAACTGTGTTATTTCTTCTGGACGCCCATGTTAAACAGGATGTCGTCGCTTTTGTTGAGTTTGTCGGCTGCATAGAGCATGGTCGCTCCGCTTGATTTGTCAAAGATGACATCGTAGCCTTTGGCCTGGGCGTATTTCTGTATCTCGTCGTATACCTTGTCCTGTATAGGTTTGATGAGCTCCTTACGTTTCTGAAAAAGCTCGCCGTCAGGGCCGAATTTCTTCTTCTGGAGGTCTTTGACTTCTTTCTCGGCTGTTTCTATGTCTTTCATTTTCTGCTGTTTGATCTGGTCGGTCATCAGCACCTGCTCGGACTGGTACTGCTTGAACATATCATCCACTGCCTTGCGTTTGTTCTCAATCTCTTTCTGATAGCCCGCCGAAACCTTGTCGAGTTCGCGCTGTGCATCTGCGTAGGCAGGTATCTTGCTAAGGATCAGCTACATATCCACATAGCTGAACTTCTGTGCCTGAGAGGCGGTGCCCATCAGCACAAATGCCGCAAGCATAAACAATACCTTTTTCATATTATAGTTTGATTTTAATGTAATAGTATGAGTCCATTAGAAGGCTAAAGTAAAAAATAGGCATGAATATTCATGTTTCTTAACAATAGTAGGGAAAAGACGACAAACTTCAGATTTTTATATTTTAGCGCTTCAAATCAAAAACATATGAAAATACTTAGACTCGCTTTTATTTTGTTATTGGGATTTTTCAGCCACACCATTACCGCTCAGGCGCCCTACTGGCAATGGGCGAAGGGAGATGGCAATACCGGTAATAATTTAGCAAATCAAATCTGTACCGATTTTCATAGAAACTCCTATACTGTCGGTGCGTTCAGTGCTGCTTCGGTGACATTTAGTAATACGACATTGACCAATCCTTATCCAGGTACCAGTCAAATCCTCATAGTCAAATATGACTCGACAGGTAATATACAATGGGCGAAAACTGCTCCTTCAAGTGGAGCAAGTTATGCTGCTACGGTCGCCTCGGATGCTAATGGAAATGTTTATGTATGTGGTTCTTATGGTGGAACTATGATCATCGCAGGTGATACGCTCACCAATGACTCAATTTTTTCAAATAACTTCTTTATTATAAAGTACGATGTGTCAGGTAATATGATGTGGGCAAAACAAAACAAGAGCTATCCTAACCCAGGACATGGTAATAGCACTAAACCCACTAATATGATTTGTGATATAAATGGAAATGTGATCATCGCTGGACGATATATTTGGTCTGACAGT
This sequence comes from Bacteroidota bacterium, assembly GCA_003165135.1. Lineage (GTDB taxonomy): Bacteria > Bacteroidota > Bacteroidia > Chitinophagales > LD1 > UBA1941. The sequence goes on along the minus strand of PLSN01000436.1, from coordinate 8,553 downwards.
GTCGTTTTTGATGGTCATGTCCTATCAGGCTCTTCAGGCCTATTTTTTTTCAATTTTCTTGTAAAATATGATGCTTCCGGAAATGTCATATGGGCTGAATCGGGACAGCGTGATGATGTAAGCACCTCCAATGGCATATCTACTGATGCAGTTGGCAATATTTATGTGTCTGGTGCCAATAGTGGCACTTGGGGATCTGCTACATATGGCGGTTTTCCAGATCAATTATCATATTACCTTTGCCAATTTGGCCCATCAGGAAGTTTAATATGGGCAAATACTCTATATGGGGGATGGAATTGTGTAGGTACTAACCTTAGTATATGTACTGATGCAAACGGAAATTCTTTTATCGGGGGAGTAATCCCTTATGGTGTTGCAGGCCTTGCAAATGAGTTGGTTTTAGGAACTGATACCTTAAACAATATTAATGGCGGGGTATTTATTGCGAAATACGATTCTTCAGGCAATCTGGCATGGGCCAAGACAGATGGGGGAGCAGTTAATCTTTATACCAATATCAATGTATCAAATATTACTTCAGATAGTAACGGAGGGATCTATCTCGATGGTACATTCGTTGATACAATTACATTTAATGGATCAAATTTAATCAGTGCTGGCCAGCAGAATATTTTCATAGCTAAATATGACACTTCGGGTAATAGTAAATGGGCTATCAGTGCCGGTGGATCAGGTACTGAAAGCGTCTTCATTAGTGCAGATACAAAAGGTAATATATATGCCGGAGGGACATCCACAAGTCCTACACTTGATCTAGGAGGCATTATGCTGAATAATCAATCAACAGGAGATATTTTTGTGGGAAAACTGACCTACTATCCTTCAGGCATCTCCCCTGTCACAAATACAGCTGACAAAATCACCGTCTATCCCAATCCTTCGACGGGGAGTTTTTACTTCAGTGGGGTGACAGAGGGTAGCACCATAGAGGTGTATGATATGATGGGGCAGAATATCCTCATGCCCGGCCTTTCTCCCTTGGAGAAGGGTGGAACAGCCGCTGTCGATCTCTCTGGCAGGGCGGCGGGGGTGTATTTCTATAGGGTCAGCGATCAGGGCGCTACTGTCCAGCAGGGTAAACTCGTAGTGGAGTGATAGCCAGCCGGATGGGCCCGGATTTGTATGTTCGGGATTATTTGCTATATTTGTATTCAATAATCACAAAAAGCAAATAAGCCCGCTTTATACACATGCTTTGAAAATTAAATTTCTACAGATAGGGCTTTATTTATATCTTGATGTATATCTTTTATTCACGAAAGGTCCGAACTGCTGAAAAATGCAATTAACATATTGATATTCTGTTTTTTATGTTTCAGCTCCTATGCACAGGAGCTGGGGGTGGCCTCTTACTATCATGACTATTTCACCGGCAAGGTGACCGCCAGTGGCGAAAGGTATGACCCCAATAAACTGACTGCGGCCCACAAATCACTCCCTATAGGCACCATGATCCGGGTGACCAATCTGGAGAATGACAAGTCTGTGATAGTCAGGGTAAATGATCGCGGCCCCTATGTCAGAAACAGGGTACTCGACTTGTCTAAGGCTGCCGCAGTTCAGCTGGGCCTCATCTCAAATGGCTTTGCCAAGGTGGCCTTTGAAGTGATCGAAAACCCAGTGGTACAGGTACGTGATACCTTCACTGAGGATCAGCCGGACGACCGATTCTATGTGGTTAACCCGGTAGACAGCACTGTCAAAATGGGATACGGGGTCAAGCTGGGCAGTTTTGACGATCCCAAACTGGCCTTCATCGTATCCAAAGAGCTAAGGACCAAGTACAATGCGACGGCCTTTATCCAAACTGTCAAACTGATGAAAGGAAGCCTGTACAGGATATTCGTGGGCAACTTCATCACTCAGGAAGAGGCTGAGCAGCTAAGATATGAACTGAGAAAGATCTACCCGGACTGCCGGGTCGTGAGCTATGATAGCTTTAAGTGAAGTATAGAGTGGATGAGGAATTCAGGGAAACAGGGAATCGGGGGAACTGAGAAATCAGTGAATCGGTCAGTCTACAAGTTGTTTTGTATTACCGATTTCCGATTATCAGATTTCCAGATCACTTTTTTACTTTCATCTTCATCCATATACCACAGCCAAAGTGCCCGCTGGCCCCGAGCGGTTTTGATAGCCTCTCGAACCCGACTTTTTCATAAAGACCAATGGCCTGACTCAGTTCCGGCATGGTCTCCAGATATATCTGTTCATAGCCGGCAGCAATAGCAAAGCTAATGCACATCTCCATCAGCATGCGACCCAATCCCATCCCACGGACATGTGGCAGGAGGTACATTTTGACCAGCTCGCAGGTGGCAGTTCCGAGTCCATCTGTCGGATAGATGCCCGCACCACCCAGTATCACTCCTTCCTGCTCGGCTATATAATATACACTGCCTGATGCGCTAAAAATCTCACTTAGCCTGTCTGTACTTTCATCATAATACACAGTACCCGGCCTGGCTGCTCCAAATTCAAGCAGTGTAGTGCGGATGATATGAGCGATAGCAGCATTGTCGGCCGGTGTGACAGGGCGTATAGTGATCTTCTGATCCATGATCTAAAACTGAAAATAAATGAATTGCTGTGATTCAAATTTACCCAAAAACAAAATGAAATAAACGATACCAAAATAAATCGCCCATCTGAAAAACACATTTCGTTTGACCAGCCATTCATTCACACTCATGCGAAACTGCATCCAGTCTACTGCAAACAGCACCCCGACAGAAACTATTATGACCGCCCAGTCCAGCGGATCGATACCCTGAAAGAAACCGATGACATCAAGTACCCTCCGGGTATGGACCATGGCCGAGATGTCGGCTTTAAGTCCATGACGTAGATAGACAAACATACTCAGTGCTGTCCTGAATGAATCGGCCCTGAAGAAAACCCATGCAATAGTGACAAGTATGAAGGTGGTAATAATTTCATATCCCCTGAACCAATAGGCCTCTGTATTTACTCCTATGAGCGCTCTAATTCTTTTGCGGGCCGGTTCGGCTATACGTGCCAGAATGACAAAGGTGCCATGCAGTCCACCCCAAATGATGAAGGTCCAGTTGGCACCGTGCCAGAAGCCACTCACGATAAATACGATAAACTGATTGAGATAGGAGCGCCAGCGGCTCATGCGATTGCCACCGAGAGAGATATACAGATAATCTCTGAACCAGGTCGAGAGCGATATATGCCAGCGCTTCCAGAACTCAGCAATATTTTTGCTGAAATACGGAGTGCGGAAATTTCGCATAAGTGTGAAGCCCATGACGCGTGCGCTGCCAATGGCTATATCAGAGTAGCCCGAAAAATCACAATAGATCTGGATGCTGAAAAATAACATGGCGATAAGCACTGAGATACCATGATGGTCCTGCGGATGGTCATATACACCATTGACTATGATGGCCAGACGGTCGGCAATGACCACCTTCTTAAACATGCCCCATGCCATCAGACGCAACCCGCTGGTCACTTTGTCATAATCAAAAAAGTGCTCAGTCCGAAACTGCGGCAGAAGATTCTGCGGGCGCTCGATAGGTCCCGCCACGAGCTGCGGGTAGAACATGACATACAAGCTATATATCCCAAAATGGCGCTCTGCTTTCTGATGCCTGCGATAGACCTCTATGGTGTAGCTCATCGCCTGAAAAGTATGAAATGACAGCCCGATCGGCAGGATGATCTTCAGCAGCGGAAGGCTGTGACCGGTCATATGAAAACCTGCGAGCAGTTCATTGACATTTGAGGTGAAAAAATTAAAATACTTGAAAACAGCCAGCACGCCTATGTTTGCGATGATGCTCATTGCCAGAAACATCTTTCGTCGTGTACCCTCGGCGTTTTCGATCATGATCCCCGCTATATAATCGATAACGATCGTGAAGATGAGAATGAAAATATAGACCGGGATAAAGAACATATAAAAGACACAGCTGGCAGCGAGCAGATGGATCCACCGGAAACGATGCGGTACCAAAAAATAAATAGCCGTCACTAGTGGAAAGAATATGAGAAACTCGATGGAGTTGAAAAGCATATCGCGATCTGTCTGGTTTATTGCCTGCCGGGTGAAAACCTAAATATAATCTTATTTAAGTTTTTGCTTAAGCTCTCTCCACTCATCAGACAAGATGCCATAGTATACTGTATTTCTTCTGAAGCCATCACTCATCACAGTATGGCTGCGGAGTATCCCTTCCTGTTTGCCTCCTATCTTTTCGATAGCAGCCCTCGACTTGAGGTTTCTCTCGTCGGTCTTGAGCTCTACGCGCTCGAAGTCCAGCTGGTCAAAAGCATAAGACATCAGGAGAAATTTGCAATTGCGATTGAGCCCCGTTTTTTGAAACCTGTTGCCGATCCATGTCGAGCCTATCTCCAGACGCTTATCTTTATTAGATATATTGAGGAAACTGGTGCATCCTGCATAGGCATCAAGCTGCTTATCAAATATGATAAAAGGATAGCGGAGGCCCATGTGTCTTTCCTTTAGCCCATTTTCTATATACAGGGCTAGTAGCTCAGGCGAATAAATTTGTACAGGTGAAAACTGATTCAGGTTTTTATCTTCGGTAGCTACATAGAGCAAATGATCAAAATCATTTGATACCAGCGGCCGTATGAGCACTCTTTCACTTTCGAGCACTATCTCTTTTTCGAAATCTAAATCCATTGGCATTTATTTTACGACCTGATCGATATAGTGCCCAGCAGGGCCTTATTCCGGCTCCTGGCCTAATATGATGTTGACCTTTCCATTAGGATTAGATGCACTACCATTGCTGTAGATCACATGGTCCAGCGGGAAGCCATAATCCAGACCGAGAAGCCCGAACATAGGCAGGAACACACGTATACCCAGACCGACCGATTTGTCCAGCTGGTATGGCCTGTAGTCGCTTATATCCTGCCAGGTATTGCCACCCTCCATAAACACGAGTAGGAATATCGTGGCAGAAGGGTTGAGCGATATAGGGTATCGCAGCTCTGCGGTATACTTATTGAATATTGTAGCACCGGCAATAGTAGCCGGTGGCGAGGTCGGACTGATGATGTCATACCCGCGCAGACGCACGATCTCTTTACCCAATATATTGAAGGTGCTGATACCATCTCCGCCCACTTCGAAACGCTCGAACGGTGAAACCCCCAGTTGCTGGTTGTATGTACCGAGGAAACCCAGTTTGGCAGAAGCACGGAATACAAGGTTTTGATATATGGTAGTGTACCAGTCAGCAAAGAATTTGATCTTAAAGAACTCAACCAGTCTATACTTGACCTCTGGAGATAGTGAGTCATTCTGATAGTTAAGTTTGCGCAGGCTTGGCAACATAAGTGAATATGGCAAAGTACCCTGCGCTGAGATCATAAAGCTGGACCCATGCTTAGGATATAGTACCTGATCCAATGAATTCCGGCTAAGTATAAGCGATAAGTTCAGGTTATGAGCGACTCCATCCCCATTACCCGTACCTGTATTGAATATCGGCAGGTAGGACGAGTTATTGATCTGATAATAAGCATAAGTAATTGCTGTCTCAAAAGTGAAATAGTCATCAGGCTTCTTCAATCTGGTCGCCCATGATACGGTACCACCGGTAGAATAATAATGACCTGTAGAAGGATTGGTCAGGCCATTGGCAAATGAGACGATATCTGTTCTGTTGAAAGCAAAAGACAAGGAGTTAGGCTTTTTGCCGCCGAGCCATGGCTCTGTGAATGAGGCAGTAAAGAACTGGCTCGTTTTGCCGCCTGACTGCACCCTGATACTGAACCTCTGTCCATCGCCGGTAGGCAGCGGATTCCACGCTTTTTTGTCGATGATGTTACGCAGCGAGAAGTTCGTGAAAGTCACACCCAGCGTACCTGTGAGGCCCACTGTCGTACCGCCGTATCCTGCAGAGAGCTCGAGTTGGTCAGAAGGTTTCTCCGTGACACGGTATTCTATATCGACCGTACCATTCTCGGCGTTTGGTATGGGGACCACATCCAGCTGCTGCGGATCGAAATATCCGAGGGCTATGATCTGTCTCTGTGAGCGTATGAGGTCTTCACGGCTAAACTTATTGCCCGGCAGTGTCCTGAGCTCTCGCCTGATGACTCGTTCATTAGTTTTGGTATTGCCGATGATACGTACCTCATTGATCGTAGCCTGAGGTCCTTCGCTGATCCTGAGCTCTATGTCTATGGAGTCGCCATCGACCTTTACTTCCATTGGTTGGATATTAAAGAACAGGTACCCGTCATTCATATAGAGGGAGCTCACATCACCGCCGTTTGGATTGGAGAAAAGTTTTTCTTCAAGTGCTTTGCTGTTGTATACCTCACCGCGATGTATGTTGAGTATCTTGGATAGGAGTGAGTCAGGATATTTTGTATTGCCATTGAAGTAGAAATTGCGGAAATAGTATTTCCTGCCTTCATCTACTGTGATATTGATGATGAGATTGGTCGGGTCCTGTTTGTATACAGTGTCAAATGTGAGGCGGGCATCACGATAGCCTTTTGTATTGTAAAAATCAATGACGGCCTTTTTGTCATCTTCATACTCCTTGCGTTTGAACTTCGACGCCTTGAAGATATTCATGTTGATATAATGCTCCAGATAGTGATACCACTCTGTAGGTGTCAGGNNATTTGTGATGGTAGCCATACTTCTTCAGGTTCTTGCGAAACTGCAGGATGCTGTCCATATCAAACTTGACCCGCTCTTTGGTCTCTTTCATTTTTTGTCTGAGCATTGGCTCGCTAAAGACCTTATTACCCGTGAAGTTGATAGCGCGGATCTTGACAGGCTCACCTTTGTCTACATAAAATTTTACATTGATGGTGCGCTTCAGGACCGAGTCTTTTGAGACTTTGGCATCTGCTTTGACATTCAGGAAGCCTTTTTCGATGTAGTAGTTTTTGATGACCTCGATCGCTTTGAGCCTTTTATTGTCAGTGAATATCTCACCTGTGCGGAGGTCTATCTTTTTGTGGATGTCGTCGGCATCAGATTTTTTCACACCGATGATACTGTAGCCCTTGATATGCGGGCGCTCGGACACCACGATCATCAGAAACACCTGTTCGCCTACGATCTTGTCTACATTGATGGATACATCGGTAAATAGCTTTTGCTTCCAGAGGTTCTTGATCGCTTTCGGGATGTCCTCGCCGGGTATTTTGATCTTCTGACCCTGCCTGAGGCCGGAGAGTGATATGAGGATGGTCTTATCATTTTCGGTACCGGTGACTTTGATATTGGCTATGGTATATTCTTTGGGCTTGGTATAGTCTACTACGAGAGTGGTGGAGTCCTGTGCGCGGAGGTACACAGCAGATAAGGTCAGCAAACCGAATAAAAGGAAGCGGAGGAAAACCCCAAGCCTGAAAAAACCGAATTTATGTAACACTGAGTTGCTTTGCTTCACTTGTTTGCTTTACTTAAGTCTAACTTGATAATTTGCCTTATATCCTACTGCCCCTGTATCTGCTCTGTCGTTTTGCCAAACCTACGCTCTCTGGCCTGATAGGTGAGGATGGCCTGATACAGCTCCTCACGATCAAAATCCGGCCAGAACTTCTCCGTAAAATAGAACTCCGTATAGGCCAACTGCCACAAGAGGAAGTTGCTGATACGCTGCTCACCGCTCGTCCTGATCATCAGCTCCGGATCGGGAATACCCGCCGTATAGAGATGATCGTTCACCATTTTATCATTTATATCACCGGGCCTTATTTTGCCCGCTTTCACATCTTCTGCTATCGTCCTGGTAGCCTGCACTATGTCGGCCTTGCCGCTATAGTTGAGCGCCAGTATCATGTCCATGCGCGTATTGCCTGCTGTCTGCTCCATTGCTACGCGCAGCTCTCTGGCCGTATTGCCGGGCAGGGCGTCGATATCACCTATGGTGCGCAGCCTGATATTATTGTCCTGCAGGGTTTTCACCTCTGCCATGATCGTCCTGAGCAGCAGGTCCATGAGCCCTGTCACCTCGAGTATGGGCCTGTTCCAGTTCTCAGTAGAGAAGGCATACAGCGTGAGGTATTTGATCCCCAGCTCTGCGCAGCCCTCCGCCGTCTCACGTACTGACTTGACCCCGTTAGTATGTCCGAAGAGCCTGTTCTTGCCACGTTCCTTAGCCCAACGCCCGTTGCCATCCATGATGATGGCTACATGATTGGGTAGTTTGGAGAGGTCGATCGATTCTTTTAAGCTCATTTCGGGCTGTGCTTTAAACGCCTTTTGGTCAAAATATTTTCCTTTCGCCTACTTAAAATCTGAATTTAACACTTTCAGCAAAGTCGGCAAATATAGGCAATTTGGCGGGTACACAAAGCCGATGAGGCGCTGACTCCGTATCTCTGAGGGTGAAAGGGGCTTTTTAGCAAATTTTTTAACGAAATAGGGTTGTTTAGCGATGCCATCCCTCGAAGGGATGGCATCGCTCTGAGTAGCAGGTCCGTTTCGCCGCCCTGCATCCCGCAATCAGACTGAGACATTATGACCGTGGGGTAGAGACGCAAGATTTTGCGTCT